>DASPIL010000070.1 GCA_035629175.1 Verrucomicrobiia bacterium
CCTACGGCTCCAGGGACTCCGTTCCACCGAAGGGGGTGGTTTCGAAAGGGTTGAAAGATGACACAGAGATGAAAACAAAACCGGCAGGCACAGTGATTTCTAATTGTCACTGAAGTGAAGAATAATTGTCATTGAACATCCGCGGAAAAACGCGCCCGGCCGGGCGCCAGTTCCGGCCAATGATGCAACAGGCTGTAGCCGTCGACGAGAATGCGGACGAGCGCCATGGAACGAACCTTGCAGGGCCGGCAGGAAAAGCAAGCGTCACTCGATCCTGCGATGCCGGAAACGATCGACTGCAACAGCGATGATGATGATTCCGCCAATGACCATTTCCTGAACCCACTTTGGCCAGCCCATCTGCTGTCCACCCATGTACAGGATGGTGATGGTAAGGGCGCCAATCAGCGTCCCAATGATGGAACCTTCGCCGCCTTTGAAGCTCGCGCCTCCAATGATCACTGCCGCGATCACAAACAACTCGTACATCACGGCAGTTGTTGGCTGGCCGATGCCCCCGATGTAAGAGAATTGCATCAGCCCGGCGACGCCGCAGAAAAATCCAGAAGCAGTGTAGACGAGCAGCTTCGTTCGATGCACAGGAACGCCGCACAGGCGCGCGGTTTCTTCATTGGATCCGACTGCGAAGATGTGCCTGCCCAGGCGCATGTAGCGCAAGAGCAGCGATGAAACGATGACTCCGCCAATGAGGATCCAGACTCCTGTGGGAAGGATTTGCCATGTTTGGTCAGCGCGGGAGAGCGTGGGATCCATGATCGAGCTGATCCAGGTTTCTTCGGGTGGATAAATATCGCGCTCGTGGGCGATGCCCTTTGCGAGGCCGCGGATCATGCCCATGGTGCCCAATGTCACGATGAATGGCACCAGCCGCAACCCGACGACCATTGCCCCATTCGCCAGGCCCGCGAGTGTGCTCGCCAATATGCCCGCGCCGACCGCGAGAATCGGAGCCAGCGTGGGGTGCGCCAGCACAATCGATTGTTCGCTGCCCGGTGCGCCAATATTCAAGTTGAGAACCCACGCGACGACCACCACCGACAACGCGATCAATGATCCCGCCGACAAATCAATGCCGGCTGCGATGATCACCAACGTCAGGCCCAGGCCCGCTGTGGCGTAAACGCAACTTTGCCGCAGGATGTTCTCGAGATTGCGGACGGTGTAGAATTTCCCGTCCTCGACCAACACGGCAAAGAAAGTGAAGACGATGATCAACGCGAGAAACCGCCCCAGAATGTTTCCCCACTTCGAAAGCAGAACACGGGATCGCGAAAGGGCGGGTGGTGTTGCGTCAGGAGTTGCTGTCATCAGTTGTCCTGTCCAATCGCTGCCGAAAGCAGGCCGCGTTCGTCCCATTCTTCGCGAGCGCGGGCGTCGCTGAGCAGCCCGCGTGACATCACGGCGATGCGATCGCAAGTGCCCAGAAGTTCTGGAATGTAGCTGCTGACCATCAGGACTGCCTTGCCCCGCGCTGCCAGCTCATCGATCAACTGGTAGATCTGCGCTTTCGATCCGACGTCGATCCCGCGAGTCGGTTCGTCGAGCAACAGCACGTCCACGTCGGCGTGCAGCAGGCGCGCGATCGCCACTTTCTGCTGGTTGCCGCCTGACAGGCCATTGATGCGCTGTTCGGGGCCCTGGCATTTGATCGGGATTTTCTTGATCCAGGGAGCGCATGCAGCGTTCTGCCGCGAGGGAAACACCAGCCCCAATGGACCCAGGCCCGCGAGCCGGGATAGGGTCAGGTTGTCAGCAATGCTCAAGCCGAGAGCCAGGCCTTCTGTCTTGCGATCCTCGCTGATCATCCCGACGCCCTGTGACCACCGGCGGCCGGGTGTTGCGGCTCCGCTGTAACTGCCCACGGTCACAGTGCCTTTCACAACGGGATCCAGACCAAAGACCGCGCGCATGAGTTCGGTTCTTCCTGCTCCCACCAGTCCGAACACGCCCAGCACCTCTCCGCGATGCAATTCCAGTGAAGCACCTCTGGGTTTCTGAACGCCCCCGAGATCGCAGACCTTAAGCAGTGCGTCGCCCGGCCGGCGTTTTGAGCGCGGATATAAATCGTCGACATCCCTTCCCACCATGAGGGCGATGATCTTTTCATTGGGCGTGTCTTTGGTGAAACCGCTGCCCACCGTTTCTCCGTCACGCAAAACCGTGAATCGATCTGAAACGGTTCTCACCTCCTCAAGGAAGTGCGAAATGTAGATGATTGAAATTCCCTTTCCTCGCAGCCGGCGGATGAGCGCGAACAGTTTCTCGATGTCGCGTGCGGTCAGCGAACTCGTTGGTTCATCCAGAACAAGAACACGGCAATCGAGGGCCACGGCGCGGGCGATCTCGACAAGTTGTTGCTGCGCCAGCGAAAGGCGATGCACGGGCAGCAGAGGATCAATGCCGCTTAAGCCGACTTCACCCAGGGCGCGTTCGGCATGTGCCCGCATCGCGCGCCAGTTTATGAAGAGCCCTGCGCGCGTTGGCTCGATGCCGAGCAGAATATTCTCCATCACGGACAGGTGGGGAGCCAGCGCGAGTTCCTGATAAATCATTGCCACGCCGCACGTCCGCGCGTGGAGTGGATTTCCGGGAACGTATGGAACGCCGTCCAGCAGCATCTCGCCGTCGTCGGGCGGGATTGCCCCCGACAGGATCTTCATGAGTGTGCTTTTCCCCGCTCCATTTTCTCCGACGAGCGCCATGACTTCGCCAGGCGCGACGCTTACTTCAACACCGCGCAAGGCTTTCGTTGCGCCAAAGCTGCGGCGCACACCACGCATTTCCAGGCGGAGCGACATTACTGCAGCCCAACCAGCTTGCGCACGGCGGCGTCGTTCTCAAGGTTCTCGCGAGTCACCAGAACGGTGCCCGTATCAACCGTTGCCGGGACCTTCTGTTTTCGCACAACCTTGTAAAGCGTCTCGACCGCGAGATATCCCATGCGTTCTGGATTCTGCGCGACCAGCGCATCAATTCGTCCCGCCTGCAGCTCCTCGACCAGTTTCTTGGAAGTGTCAAACCCGACGAACTTCACGCTCACCTGGATGCCTCCCTTGCGCATGTCGTCCAGGGCGGAAACCACTCCGATTGTGGAATACAGATTCGCTGCGAAGATGCCGTCCAGTTCCAGCCGCTTATTTTTTACGAATTTCTCAAGCGCGTTTGCTGCCGCGTTTTTACAGCCTTCAATCGTGCCGGTGTCAGGGTAAGGATCCGCGGCCACTTTCAGTCCCGATGCCTTGATGGTCTGGATAAAACCTTCCGATCGGGCTTCCGTGCTGCCAGTGCCCTGCACAAAACGCATGCACATCACTTGTGCGCCTGGCTTGTCGCCGATAAGCCGGATCAGTTCGCGTGCGCCAATAACTCCGCCGTTTTTGTTGTCGGTTGCGACGTAGCTCGAATGCGCGGTGCCATCAACGCCCGAATCGAAGACCACCACGGGGATGCCTGCCTTGACGGCGTTCTCAACCTGCTTGCGCATCGCGCGCTGGTTCAAGGGGGCGAGCGCGATGCCATCAACGCCGAGGTTCACCATGTTCTCGATAATCTTGTTCTGCTCGGCAATCTCGGTTTCCGTGACCGTGCCTTCCCACTTGAGGGTGACGCCGAGATCGGCAGCTGCCTGTCGCGCGCCTTTGGCAACCGTCTCCCAGAACTCGCCGCCTGTGCTCTTCGGGATTGCAGCCAGTGTGACTTTGTCGGCTGCGTTGTTGACAAAGGTGGAGCCGAATAAAAAGCAGCTCGCCAGTGCGGAAAGTAAAAAACGCATAGATCAGAAGTGAAGAGGGGTTCGCCGATGTCGCGGTGCCTCAAGCGGCGCGGGTGGAAACGCGTTACGAACCGGGTTCATGGTCTCGCGAATGTGCGAATTCAAATTCCCCTTGGCAATCCCTTTCCTCTCGACCGTTGGACCAGCGACGCCGCGCTCCTCCGTGGAACTGGGGATCGACGCGATCAAATGCAATGAGCCTTCCGCAGGACTCAGTGCAGGATGCGGAATCCCCGGCGGCATCCGCGCCTGTTCGTTCGGATCAATGTTGCCGTCGCAGAACTCCGAACGCTAACACGCCAACGCTCAGCAGGAGCGCGGTGGATCCTGCATCGGGAACGTTGTTCGTTGCCACGAACTGTCCTTCCAGCGTGTCGTTCCCACACGTCATGGTCGTATGAATGTCGAATGCGTTCAGCATCCCGCCCAGCAATGAAAGATCGAGATCGATCTGATTGTGACCAAAGCCGCTCTCCCGCTGCAGTCCCAGGGCAAATGGATCGGCAACGCCCGTAGCGTAATCAAAGCTTCCACTGCCCAGCAGATTGGCCGTTGCCGTGTCGATCGTGTAAGGGCCAGACGCAAGCACGTCTGTGGGCGCCACAGTGGTGAAGTTGTCGTAGAGCGAGTAGGTCTGGCCGTTGAAATCGAGAACGTAGGCATGGCTCCATGTCGCGGCTGAGAGCGATTTCACAAAAATCGCGCCGTAAACCACGGTGTGGGCAGGGCTCACATCGACGCCCTTGACGAAGTCGAAGGTTCCAACCACGGACAACCGGCTGCTCGCAGGATTGTAAACGAGGGCTTCAAGATCCCACTCGTCGCCAGTGGCGGTGGTGGGTTCCGTTTCGTTATCTTCAAGGGCGGATCCCAATCCGTTGCTGGCGCCCCAGACGCCTCCTCCATTACCCGACTGGCCGTCAAACCGCGTGATGTTAACGGGAACGGCAAGTGCGTTGAGGCACGTGGAAACCGTGATGACCGCGAGGAGATTTGTTTTCATACCTGGCACATAGGGTTAAAGCGGGCTTATTGCAGCACAGGTCGCGTTCGAGGAACATGGGGCGCTACGCGCCTCGGCTGGTGGGAACATTCCCCAGCACGGTTTGGACGGCGGGCCATTGACAACCGTGAGGGGCGGTTTGGGAAGCGGGAAGTGGCTGTCCGACATGGATTCGAACCATGACAAAAGCCTCCAAAGGGCCTTGTGCTACCATTACACCATCGGACAAACCGCGTTGAAATTAGCCCCGTCCTCCACGGGGCGTCAAATCATCTCTCGGTCGTAAATAGTTGAAACAAATGCGTTGCTGCCGGGTTAACCCTGCAGAATGAAAACCGTTGTGCGGATTAAAACGAATCCGGCGTTCAAGCGGACGCAGCCTCTGCCGTGGTGGCACGATGGCCAGATCGTGTCGCAGAATTTTGGCGGGTCGAAGGCGGCTCCCGTCGTATCCATTTTTACTCCCGGAACGGCGCGCAACCCTGCGCGCGGGGTTCGGGCGCTTCCGTTTTCCTGCCTCTATTTTTATGCAATGGCCCTGTCATCAATGTTGTTCCCCGTCTAGGCTCGGTCCGTGGCGCTCCGCCCCTGAACATGGACGACACGCAATCATTCGAGGCGTTCATGCTTGATCACCAGAACATGGTGTTTGGCACCGCAGTGCGCCTGCTCGCGAATCGATCCGAGGCAGAAGACATCGCACAGGATGTTTTCCTCAAGGCATTCCATCATTTCGAAAACCTGCGGGACAATCCATCGGCAGGCGGTTGGCTGCGGACTGTCGTCACAAACCTTTGCCTGAACCACCTCACGCGTTATCGCTCACGCTGGAACTTGTTCACGGAATGGCGATCCAGCGATGGCGAGGAGCTTGGACCTGCCGCTGAGATGACGGCACCGAGCGATCCGCTTTCTGAAATCGCAGCCGCAGAACAGAACGAATTACTCGAGCAAGCGTTGCAGAAACTTCCCGATTCGCAGCGGGTGCCCATTGTTCTCTTCCATCTGGAGAATCATTCGTATGAGCAAATAGCCGCCGAGCTCGGGATTTCTCTTGGCAAGGTGAAAACCGACATATTCCGGGGGCGCGAAGCGCTGCGGAAGGTGCTGCAAAGAAAAACCGGGTTTTCGGAAATCGTCCGCACATGAAGCATTTCTCGGAACAGGATCTGGAATCGCAGGTGGATCGCGCTCTCAAGGCGCTTCCCGAAATTCCAGCGCCCCAATCCCTCGCGCGGTCAGTGCTTGCAAGAGCAAAATCCCAGAGTGCCGCGCCCTGGTACCAGCGTCCATGGCACTCATGGCCTGTCCGGTTGCGCGCTGTGTCGTTCGGCATCATGCTCGCCGCCTTTCCTGCGCTGTATTTTGGGATAATTCAGTTGATCAATCATTCCTTTGCGGGGGTTTTTGCAGAACGAGCGCGCGATTCGCTGAATGCAGTGGCCATCCTTTGGAACGTAGCCACGGCGATAGCGCAGGCCGGCTTCGCTGTCATTGCGAATCTCGGACCGCTTTTCTTTGTCTCGGCATTCCTGATTGCGGCAGTTGCATATGCTGCCTGCATCGGCATCGGAACCCTGGCCGTCAAACTTGCGCTCACCCATCGATCCTCCAATCCCTTTTATGAAAATTAAGACGTTCGCCTTTATCAGCTTCGCGCTGCTGACCCTATCCACCTTGCCGTTGGTCGCGCAGGAAGATTCGCTGGAGTCTCCGCAAGTGCTGGCGCCGGAAATTGCAACCAATTCGGCGGCCGAGGCTGAGTCGGAATCCTCGGAAACGGCCGCGACGCCGAACCTTCGTCGCGGACCAGTCCTTGCCTTCGGCAAGACCGCAGAACTCGCTGCCGATCAAACCGCGGAGGCAGTGATCGCAATCGCTGGTACAGCCCGTGCCCATGGCCGCGTGCGTGAGGCGGTTGTTGCCATCATGGGTGATGCCGAGGCGAATAATCGCGTGGGCGATTCTGTTGTCGCGATCGCCGGCAATGTTCGGGTGAACGGCGAAACCCGGGAAGCCGTGGCGGTGCTTGGCAGCGTGATGGTGGGATCTAATGCCGTGATCCGCGGAGACGTTGTGTCTATCGGAGGGACTGTGAAGCTTGCCGAAGGAGCGAGGGTGCACGGCCAGATTCACGAGATGACCTTTGACGTACCGGGCTTGCCCCGTATTGAGGAGTTGTCGCTCTGGGTTCGCGAATGCGTATTCAAGCTGCGGCCGCTGGCGCCGCAGGTGCGATGGGTATGGATCGTTGTGGGTGCGTTTATCGGTCTTTACTTCCTTATCGCGGTTTTATTCCCCGGCCCGATCGAACTCTGCCGTGCTGAAATCGCGCAGCGTCCAGCCACCACGTTTGTAGTCGGATTGTTCTCAAAGATTGCGATTCCGATCATCTTGCTGGTGCTTGCCGCAACCGGCATTGGACTGCTCGTCGTGCCTTTTGTTTTTGCAGCTGGAGTTTTTGCAGCCCTTGTTGGCAAGGTTGCCCTGTTGCAATTCGTCGGGGGCGCATTGACTCGCGCGTTCGGCCTGCAGGGACGGGCCGCCGAACTGCTGTCTCTCGCGATCGGATCGATCATCATGATCGTTCTTTACATGATCCCGGTGGTCGGTTTTCTCGCCTTTGCCGTTTTCGGAGTGTGGGCCTTGGGCGCAGTTGTAACGGCGGCGTTCACGCGAATCACACGGGAACGTCCCCCCCGCCCGCCACGTGGGAACCCCCCCACGTTTGGCGGTGGCGGTTCCGCAAACCCCCAGGTCGATCCAGCCGCTCCTCACCCTGCGGGAAGCGGAACGGGATTTGCGCCCACTTCCGGCCTTGTGGCATACCCACGCGCCGGGTTTTGGGAGCGCATGGGTTCAGGGTTTGTAGATCTTGCCTTGCTCAGCATTCCCTTCGCAATTCTGGGGCCTCTCGGATTGCTGGTCTTGCTCGCCTACTTCGCGGGCATGTGGACATGGAAAGGAACCACGATCGGCGGGCTCGTGCTGCAGCAACAGGTGGTTCGATACGACGGCAAACCGCTCAACTTCACGGTTGCGCTTGTCCGCGGGCTCGCCGCGTGCTTTTCGGCCTGCATGCTGTTTATCGGCTTCTTCTGGATTGGTTGGAACCGGGAGAAACAGGCATGGCATGACCTTATCGCGGGAACCTATGTCGTCCGGCTCCCCCGAGCCATGCCGCTGGTTTGCCTATGATTGCTGAAGAGCAGCGGCGATCGCGTCGCCCATTTCGCGTGTGCCCACCCGCCGTCCGTTTGCCTCCGCGGAATTGAAGATGTCGCCGGTTCTATTGCCTGATTCGATTGCTCTCCGAACCGCCTGCTCTATCGCCGCCGCTGCATCGTTCAGTTGAAAGCTGTGTCGAAGCATGAGTGCGGCGGAAAGAATCTGGGCAATCGGGTTGGCGAGGTTCTTGCCCGCGATGTCGGGAGCCGTGCCGCCTGCCGGTTCATAAAAACCAAACGTTTTTCCGCCCACTGTCGCGCCAAGGCTCGCGCTGGGCAGCATGCCGAGGGACCCCGCCAGCGCTGCTGCTTCGTCGCTCAGAATGTCCCCGAACATGTTTTCACAAAGCATCACGTCGAATTGCGTGGGCCGCAGCAGCAACTGCATCGCGGCGTTGTCGACGAACATGTGTTCAAGCGCTACATCCGGGAATTCGCGGCCGACGCGTGTCACGACATCGCGCCAGAGCACCCCGTTTTCCAGGACGTTTGCCTTGTCGATGCTTGTGACCTTGCGCCGCCGCAATGAGGCCGAGGAAAAGGCGACACGCGCAATCCGTTCGATCTCAGGGGTCGTATAGACCATGGTGTCAATGGCGCGGTGGTGGCCATTGCCGAGCTCCTCGGTTTTTTTCGGCTGACCGAAATACATCCCGCCCGTCAGTTCACGAACGACGAGAATATCAATTCCGTCGCCCTGGCGCTCGGGTCGGAGGGGACAGGCATGTGCGAGAGCCTTGGGCAACTGAACCGGGCGCAGGTTTGCGAACAATCCAAATTCCTTGCGAATCCGCAGCAGCGCCGCGCGTTCGGGGCGTTCCTCCTTCGGGATCGTCGGGTCGCGATCCGGCAATCCCACCGAACCGAACAAAATCGCGTCAACATTGCGGCAAAGCGCCAGCGTGTCATCGGGAAGCGCCTTTCCCGAAGCGTCGATGCCTGCCCAGCCGACGGGAGCCTCGGTGACCTCAAGAGTAAAACCGTGGGTTTTCTCGGCAGCCCGGAGCACCTTGAGAGCTTCCCGCATCACCTCAGGTCCGATTCCGTCGCCAGCGAGCGACGCGATTTTGAAATGCTTCATGATTTGATTAGTGCGGGGAGCCATTTCGTTTCGGAATCTGCTCCAGCGCAGGGCCGCGATGCTAATGACTTCAACTGTTGCTGCAACGGAATTTTGCGATTCCAGGGCAGCGAGCGGCGACGTGCTCGAAAGCCGGATCCATTTTTGCACGTGGAAGTTCACCAACCCCCGAGTGACGCCCCAAGTCATCGTCGCCAGGTCAGTCGCCATTGGGCCGCCACAAGAGTTCGGGGTGATCGGTTCGCCCCTTGTTCGCCTTGAAATCCCAATACGCGGCGTTTGGAAACCGTCGCACATGGCCATCGAGAAAGAGGATCTGGGCACCGCCGTTGTGGACATTGGTGTGCACATTGTTTTGTTGTGCCACCGCCGCGATTTTCCCGTTGTCGAACAGCCAAACAGTCGCAGCGGGATTGGGGATCTTGAAAATGCGGATCTGTTGCGCGGTTCCGTTCACCTGGGAGTTCAGGCAATAGTGAAAGAGCAGATTGCCGTTGCTTCGCCGCGCGTTGGCGGCGCAGATCCACGGTGACAGCGGGGGTTCAATCGACGCATTGGTCCGCCATGGCATTTCAATGTACGGCGCGAGTCCCATGACCTCGGGAAGTTGCACATACCAACCGCTCGCGAAGTGCGATGCGAGGGTTGGCGTTGCAAAGCCGTCCTTTGGCAGCCGCCCATCGTTCTCCGCCGCAAACAGGTGCGTGCCCGCCCCCCATTGTTTCAAATGCTGAAGGCAATAGGCCGCGCGCGCCTTTTCCCGAGCCCGATTGAGCGCGGGCAGCAGCATGCCTGCAATAATGACAATCAACGAGATGACGATGAGAACCTCGAGGAGAGAAAACCCTGATCCCTTTTTCATTCCTTTGCCCTTTCCTTGACGCTGTTTTAGCGTGCCGATCAAAAATGGCAATGGCGAAATGCCTGCCGGGACGAAAAATCGCCTTCAAAATGGCAACCCGCTGTTCGTCCTCCTAGTGCTTGGCAACCGTATCGTTCCCGCTTAGTGTCTGCGCGCCATGATTCGTTTGGTGTTGTTCGATATTGATGGAACGCTGGTTCGCACAGGAGGAGCTGGGATTAAGGCGTTCGCCAAGGTCTTTGCCACGGAATTCCAGGCCGTCGATCATTTCGAGCGGCTAAAGTTCGCCGGCCGGACGGATGTCAGCCTCGTCCGTGAATTTTTTGAGTATCACAATATCCCGGTAACAGCCGAAAACTTCGAGCGGTTCTTCAGCAGATACGTCTTTTGGCTGGATCATATTCTTTCAAGCAGCAAAACGGAGGAATGTCCTGGTATTTGGGAGTTCATTTATGACGTGAAGGAGATCGCTGAACGCCCTTTGCTTGGCCTGCTCACGGGAAACATCCGCCTGGGCGCCGAGATCAAACTGCGGCACTTCCAGCTATGGGAAGCGTTTGAGACTGGAGCGTTCGCGGACGACCATGAGGAACGCGATCAAATCGCGGAGATAGCCTTCAAACGCGGCCAGCGGCTGCTGGGCAATTCCCTGCGACCTGAGGAAGTGCTGGTGATTGGCGATACACCGCTCGATATCCGATGCGGCCGGGCGATCGGCGCCAAGGTTCTGGCGGTTGCTTCGGGGGGCGCAAGCCTCGAGGAACTTATCCGACACAAACCCGATTGGGCCGTTCCCGACTTGCGAGCCGTTTCCGCGGCTGAGGTTTGCCTGCAGGGCGAATCGGGAGAGGTGCTCGAACCTCTCGACAGGCGGCCTTAGCGGAGTTTAAGGGTTCGGCTCGATTAATTCGCGCCGTGCTCCGCTGAGAAGTTGTTCCACGAAGCCCGTCGAATAAACGCCACGGCGGAAATTCGGATCCTGCAGAATCGCCTGCTGGAACGAAATGGTCGTCTTCACCCCTGTGATCATGTATTCCCCGAGCGCTCGGCTCATGCGGTCCATCGCTTCACGACGGTCTTTGCCGTAAGTGATCAACTTGCCAATCATTGAATCGTAGGATGGCGGGATCGTATATCCCGCGTAAGCATGGGTGTCGACCCTGACGCCGCGCCCTCCAGGCTGGTAATACATCTCGATCCTGCCCGGGCTTGGGCGAAAGTCATCGAAGGGATCCTCAGCGTTGATTCTGCATTCAATCGCATGCCCCTTGAACTCAATGTCGCTCTGCTTGAACCGCAGGGGTTCGCCCATGGCGATCATGATTTGGGCGCGAACCAGGTCGATGCCGGTTACCTCCTCCGTGATCGGATGCTCCACCTGAATGCGCTTGTTGACCTCCAGGAAATAGAAATCGCCCTTGTCGTCGACAATGAACTCAACCGTACCCGCATTGGTGTAGTGAGCGGTCTCAGCAATTCGGATTGCCGCCTTGCCCATTTTCTCCCGCAGTTTTTTGAACTTGTTATCGATCAGCGGGGACGGGGTCTCTTCAATGACTTTTTGATTCCTGCGCTGGATCGAACAATCCCGCTCCCCGAGGTGAACGATATGGCCCTTGCCGTCACCCAGAATCTGAAACTCGATGTGATGCGGGTTCTCAATAAATTTCTCAATGTAGACCCCGGAATTCCCGAACGCCTTCTCTGCTTCACTCCGCGAGGTGTGGTAACCCTTCACCAAGGAGACATCGTTGTGCGCCACCCGCATTCCCCGGCCACCCCCGCCCGCAATCGCCTTTATCATCACTGGATACCCGATGCGCTTTGCGGTGGTCAGTGCTTCTTGCTCGTTATCGATGACGCCTTCAGAACCTGGGGGCGTTGGAACTCCGGCCTTCTTCGCGAGCGCACGGGACACTGCTTTGTCCTCCAAAAGGTTCATGGCACGGGAACTGGGTCCAATGAAGCGGATGTTGCAGCTTTCACAGACGTCGGCGAAGTGCGCGTTTTCGGAAAGAAACCCGTAGCCGGGGTGAATGGCGTCGACATCCGTGATTTCGGCTGCGCTGATCAGGCGATCAATGCGAAGATAACTCTCGTTGGCAGGAGCTTTACCGATACAGATTGCCTCATCGGCAAGCTGAACGTGCATGGAATTGGCATCCGCTTCGGAATAAACGGCGACCGTCCGAATATTGAGTTCCTTGCAGGCGCGGATGATTCTGACAGCAATTTCACCACGGTTAGCGACCAGGATTTTTTCGAACATGACTCAGGGGTAGATCGATAACGTTTCAGCCACCAACGAGAAATTCATCCGAAAGGGGCAAAATCAAGCCGGACGCACCTTGAACAAGGGTTGCCCGAACTCCACTGGTTTGGCGTTGTCCACCAAGACCTGGGTAATGACACCTTTCACCTCAGCTTTGATCTCGTTCATTACTTTCATGGCCTCGATGATGCAGACGACGCTTTCTGAAGTGACTTCAGATCCAATCTCCACGTAAGAGCCTGATTCCGGGGAGGGAGCACGATAAAACGTGCCGATCATGGGTGACTTGATTTCGATTTCGTTTGATGGGACCAGCGTCGGGACGGGAGCCGGTTGCAATAAAGCTGCGGGGGCTTGAGCTGGCAGGTAGGCTACACCGGGTCCTTCCTCGTAAACAGCCCCGCCGCCATTTCCTCCGCGCTTGAGCTTGATCTTGAAATCCTGCTTTTCCAATTCGAACTCCGAAACAGAGTTCTTTTTCATCAGATCGATAATCGCTTTGATGTCTTTAAGATCCACAGGTCAAAAATGCTGATAAGGTTCGCCCCTGAATGTTTCGGGCATATTAAGCAAAAAAGCAGAAGCCGATCTACGACTCTGCTGATCCATGTTCCAGTTGCCGCGAAGATTAGCTTTCCAGAATTCGCCGTCAAGAAGGAAAACCCCTCCGCAAAATTCGTCCTTTTCCCGATTCCCTTGCAAATTAACGCTGTTTTTCCGCTCCGATAACGTTCACGGCGGCTTCAAGCCCCAAAACATA
Organism: Verrucomicrobiia bacterium; assembly: GCA_035629175.1. Taxonomy (NCBI): domain Bacteria; kingdom Pseudomonadati; phylum Verrucomicrobiota; class Verrucomicrobiia; species Verrucomicrobiia bacterium. The sequence continues at coordinate 12,999 of DASPIL010000070.1, forward strand.
CGATTGCATTCCAAATCCTGCGATAACCCCCTGGCAGACTGGGGCGATCAGGGATCGATGGCGGAATTCTTCCCGGGCGTGGACGTTCGAAAGGTGAATCTCGACCGTCGGCACGGACACTGCCGAAATCGCATCGCGTATTGCAATGCTGGTATGGGTATAAGCAGCGGCGTTCAGAACGATCGCATCGAATTTCCCCTTTGCTTCCTGAATGCAAGTGACGAGTTCGCCTTCGATGTTGGTTTGGTGGAACGCGACCTCAACTCCGATCTCGACGGCGCGCGTCCGTACCCGCGATTCGATCTCCGCCAGCGTGAGCGCTCCATAAACGCTGGGTTCCCGTTTTCCCAGCAGATTTAGGTTTGGGCCGTTCAGGAAGAGGACTTTCATCGCACGCGGAGGCTATCGAATCCAGCTCCCTTGTGTCGATTCGAATCCCAAGAAGAACATTTTGAATACCGGCGCACCAGAGGGTTGTAATTAGAGCTAAAATCGCTTTGTATCGGACGGATCGGAACCCTCACGAAAAACTTATGCAACGCGTTGCTTTCAAGATGAAACTTAAGCCTGGGAACTCGGCGGAATATAAGCGGCGTCACGACCGTATCTGGCCTGAACTCGAATCCGAACTCAAAGCGGCCGGTGTTTCGGACTACTCAATCTTCCTGGACGAAGAGAGTCTAACGTTGTTTGCAGTGCAGAGGCTCTCTGCGGGACATACGGCAGACACGCTTCCTTCAAGGGCCATCGTTCGAAAATGGTGGGACTATATGGCGCCCCTCATGGAAGTACATCCGGATAATGCGCCCGTAGTGACACCCCTTGCTCAAGTGTTTCATATCGACTAGCCGTCTGGAATCCAAGCCGTTGCGAAGCCGGTTTATCAGGTTTTCCGATCAAAGTTGTTTGCGTTGTGCAGCGTTTCCCCACGGGAATAGGGGATTTACCCTATATGGACCCCGAAATGGGGTCTCCAAATTGGGCGATGCTGAGTCGTTGATGAGCATCGTCCACCCAACTGAGAGCGTGAATGAGTTTGGAAGAACCAGACAGACCGAGCATCTGTACGACGTTTTAGAAGCGCTACCGGTACTCGTCGCCCATGTGGATTCCGGAGAGCGATATATTTATAACAATGCGGCCTTCGATCGGTGGTATGGCCTGAAACCCGGCGAGTTGCGGGGCCAGTCGATGCGCCAGTTTCTGGATTGCGATTCTTACGAACGCGCAAAACCGCATATTGATGCCGCGTTGAGAGGCGTGCGGCAGGAATTCGAAGCGGAGATCCGTCAGCCCGACGGCAGCCAGCATTGCATGCACGTTCAATACGTTCCCAGGAACGAGGGGAACGAACTCGATGGGTTCTACGTTCTCATGAACGACGTGACCCTTCAGCGGGACACCCAGCATGAGATGTTGCGGTTGAATGCAGAGCTGGAACAGCGATTTTGGGAGAGGACGGCCCAGCTTCAGGTGGCGAACAAGGAACTTGAGGCATTCTGTTATTCCGTTTCTCACGATCTGCGGGCGCCGCTTCGCGCCGTGCGTGGGTTCACGGAGGTGTTGATGGAACAATACGCGGGGCAGCTGGATCCCCGCGGTCAGGACTTCTTGCGGCGGGTTAGCGATGCGAGCTCGAAGATGGATCGGCTCGTCGAGGATCTCTTGAAGCTGTCCCGCGTTTCCCGGAGCGAAATCCGTCATCACCCGATCGATCTTGTGCCGATCGCCGAGGAAATTATAGCGGGTTTGCGAAAGGAGGACCCTGCACGCGAGGTGGAGGTATCCATCGCGCCGAGCCTTCCCGCCCAGGGCGACGAGCGGCTCATGCGTCTCGTCCTCGACAATCTTCTTAGAAACGCCTGGAAATTCACCATCAAGAAACCGCAGGCGCGGATCGAACTGGGAAAGATGGACGAGCCCTCATCTGCCTTTTTTGTGCGGGACAACGGCGCTGGCTTCGATATGGCGTACGCCTCCCGGCTTTTCGGCGTGTTCCAGAGGCTGCATTCAGCCAACGACTTTCCGGGTTCCGGCGTAGGCCTGGCGATTGTGCAACGTGTCATCAACCGCCATGGAGGACGGGTCTGGGCCGAGGGCGCTCTGAACGAAGGCGCCACCTTTTATTTTACCCTGCCTCCCAGTGTCGCCTGACCTTCCCCTCCATTCTAACTTCTGTCCCAGGAGCAACTTGCGTCCTTTCCATTCGGCATTATTCTCCCCGCAACCAGCCAGACAATGAGCAAGAAAACAATCCTGTTGGTCGAAGACAACTCTAACGATGAGTTCCTGACCCTGCGCGCTCTCAAGAAATATAATATTTCCAACGACGTGGTTGTCACACGTGACGGGGCGGAGGCGCTGGATTATTTGTTCGCAACGGGCTCCTACGAGGGGCGCAATGCGTCCGATCTTCCAGTGGTCATGCTGCTCGATCTGAAGCTTCCCAAGATCGACGGATTGGAAGTGCTTCGACAGGTTCGCCAGGACGAACGCACCAAGCTCCTCCCCATCGTGGTGCTCACCTCTTCAAAGGAAGAGCGGGACGTGATCACCAGCTACAAGCTCGGCGGGAACAGTTTCGTCCAGAAACCTGTCGATTTTTCGGCCTTCGTGGAAGCTGTGGGGCAACTAGGACTCTACTGGCTTATGCTGAATGAGCCCGTTCCCAAAATATGATTCATCCCACTCACCGGGAACTCAAGGTCCTGCTGGTCGAAGACTCTGAAAGCGACGCCGCATTGCTATGCCTCGCCCTGGAACGCGCAGGGTTTCAACTGGAATCTGAACGCGTCGAAACCAGCGAAGGCCTTCACGCAGCGTTGGATCGGCAGGAATGGGATGTGGTTATTGCGGATTACGTGATGCCGGGGTTTGATGGCCTGAAAGCGCTGGCGCTCGTCAAATCGCGCGGCCTCGACCTGCCGTTCATCATCGTGTCGGGTCACATTACGGACGACACCGCCGTCGCCGCGATGAAAGCGGGCGCTCACGACTACGTGATGAAAGACAACCTGACGCGCCTTGCCCCCGCCGTGGAGCGCGAGTTGCGCGAGGTTGAGGTCAGGCTCGCTCGCAAGCAGGCAGAGAAGAAGCTTTGGGAGGAACACGCGTTCCGGCATGCGATAGAAACCTCCATTCCATCTGGAATTGCGGTAGTGAATCTCGATGGCAAGCAAACCTATGTGAACCCCGCATTCTGCCGGATGGTCGGGTGGTCGGAAGCGGAACTCATAGGCGCAAAGCCTCCCTTCATCTACTGGCCTGCCGAGGACCTCGATAATATCACTGCGATGCTGACCCGGGTGGTGGATGGTGATGTGCCATCGGACGGCTTCGAACTGCGTTATTCCCGGAAGAATGGGGACCGTTTTGACGTGCTGATTCTCGTGACGCCTTTGCGCGATAGCTATGACAACGTGAGCGGTTGGTTGAGCTCCATTACAGACATTACCCGGCTGAAACAGGCTGAGACCGCGTTGCGTCGATCGCATGAGGAACTGGAATCCCGCGTGCGGGAACGGACGGCCGCGCTGTCGAAAGCCAACGCACAGTTGCAGACAGCCATGGCCGAACGGCGCCGTCTCGAGCATGAGTTGCTTGAGATCACAGAAAAGGAGCGACGCCGAATCGGGCTCGACCTGCACGACGACCTTGGGCAAAAGCTTTCCGGCATTGCCTTGATGGTTAAGGGCTTGCAGCTGAAATTGACAAAGGATGGATCTACGGAGGCGAAGGAAGCAGGCAAGATCCATCGATTGATCCAGCAGGCCATGGATCACGCCAGCGACGTTGCCCACGATCTCGCAACGCTGGATTTTCGGGACAAGGCATTGCCAGACGCCCTGAGGGAATTATCGCAGCACGCCAAAAACTCTTTTCGGATTGCGTGCCGCTTCGAAAGTGATGACGCAGTCCCGGCCCTGGAGAGCAACGTGGTCAGGCAGCTTTACAAGATCACACAGGAAGCCCTGACAAACGCGATCAAGCACGGCAAGGCGAAGAAGGTTGGCATCGCGCTCGCCGCCGACACAGACAAGGTGATGCTTACAATCCGCAACAGCGGGGTTCCCTTTCCATCAGTTGTCGGCCGCAATGCGGGGATGGGTCTGCGGATAATGAACTACAGGGCCAACCTGATTGAAGCTTCCATCGAGATAAAACCGGGGAAGCCAGACGGGACTGTAGTGACGTGCCTGGTGCCGATCCCGGTTCGAAAGTGAAATCGCGCAGGACTACTTGCGGCGCAACAAGGCGCCCCCAATAACCAACCCCGCCACGAACGTCAGAGCGACAGCCGCGTACGGATTGCGTCGAAGCAGCTTGTCTGTCGCCTGCGCGCCATGCATCGCATGATTCTTCAAGCGTTCGCAATTCCGCTTCAAATTCTGCAGCCGCCCAGCGACTTCGCGCTGGGTTTCAATGGGAACTTCCGCCCCAATAGCACGGGCGTAGTCGTCGGCGCCTTGCACCACCATCGTCAGGTCGTCCACGAGCTTTTCGAGGGACGCGTCTTTAGAAATCAAATTTTTGAAATAAACTTCCATAGCAGCGGATTCAATCCAACCGAGACTTCAAGAGGAGGATGCGTGAACTGTTCGTTGACGCCATGGGGTGATCACGGCAGTCATTTCGTTGCACTTTCGTTCAGGTGACGCCAATAGCCGTAAATAGTTTTCGCCACCTCGACGAGCGCGTCAAAACCGACGGGTTTGACGAGGTAGGAATTGGCGCCGAGCTCATACGCCCGTTTGATGTCGGTTTCGTGGTTCGACGAAGTGAGAATGATCACGGGCGTTTGCTTGATGTTTCCCTCGTTGCGAAGCCACGCCAGAACGTCAAACCCGCTCAGCCTTGGCATCTTCAGGTCGAGGAGTATCAAGTGAGGGAAGGGATGCTGTTGCCGATTCGAAAAGGCGTCGGTACCACGCAGATAAGCGATCGCCTGATCCCCGTCGTTCACTGACTGCAGTTCGAATCCCACCCCAGCTTTCTGGCACGCGTGCTGAAACAACAGCGCGTCGTTGGGATCGTCTTCGACGTGCAGAATATTGACTTTATCAACCATCGCGTGGGGCTATGTGGGCGACACGCTACGCCAACCGCAATTGTTTGGAAACTCCAAATGCAGCCCGTCTGAACACCCACTGGACCAGTGGTGGCAGGTTTGTTGCCTGCTGTGGAACGGGCTTCCAGGCCGGTCGAAGAAATCTCAAACGAAGCCGGGCGCATCGTGTCGTTCGTGCTTGACGGCTTTTCCGGGCGCCAAGGATGCACCCCTCTACGTCAGGCAAGATGCCTGCGCCACCGTCATGCAGATTCTCCGCTGCGGGCCGCTTATCAAGTTTGACCAACCGCTTTTAATCACGCCCGGAGCGCTGATCGAACTTCGCAAGCAAGGCGCAGGTCTTACTGGATCCACCCGCGTTGCCGAAGCCAATACGTGCAATCGGCCGTCCATGGGAGCATCTTCGCCACGTTCTCGCGATTGTATTCGCGGATGCCCAATCCAAGGCCGTGCCCGCCTTTTTCATAGATATGAAGATCGAAGGGCACTCCTGCCTTTCGTAATGCGGCGGCGAATTGAAGGCTGTTTTCCAGGGGAACCGCCTTATCCTCGAACGTGTGCCACAGAAATGCAGGCGGCGTATCCCTGGTCACCTGCAGTTCGTTCGAAAGCAGTTTCACAAGGTCCGGACCAGCGCCGGTCCCGAGCAGGTTGTTCTTCGATCCCTGATGCGTGAACTCGCCCATTGTGATCACCGGGTAGCAAAGGATGCCAAGGTCGGGACGCGAGCTGTGGCTTTCAATCGGATCGTTGCTATTGGTTTGACCGAAATCAAAATGCGTGAGCAGGGTTGCCGCAAGGTGTCCTCCTGCGCTTGAGCCCATGATACCGACCTTGTGCGGATCCACTTTCCATTCGCCAGCGCGGGCGCGCACCGTTCGAACGGCGCGCGCAGCATCCTGCAACATCACCGGATGACGGTAACCCGCGCTGCCCAGCCGGTATTTCAGGACAAAGGCGGCGATTCCATGGTCGTTCAGCCATTGCGCATAAACCCTGCCTTCATGATCGGCCAGGTGACCGTACCCGCCTCCCGGACAAATTACGATCGAAGCACCAGTCGCGTTGGTGATTGGCAGATACGGCGTGAGGGTGGGAATATCCCGTGCCTGGTCGCCCAGGGCGCCGGGCGCGCGGTCGGCCCAGAGCGGAATAGGTTGAGCTGTTTGAGCCATGGTCGATGATCCCAGCGCCAGAATCAGCAGCAACAAGCGAGCAATCATTGCGCAAGATTAAGTCCGTGATTCCGGAAACACAGGAAAAACTTCGCCAGCCCGGCTGGACCATCCGACTCGACGATTGACGCTGTGCGTCTGGTTCGGAAGACTTCGAGCACTATGCCCAACAAGCCCGAGATGGCGTTCACTTCCGTCCTGCACGAAACGCGTGTTTTCAAACCGGCCGCGGCCTTTTCAAAACGCGCGCACATCAAGACGCTCGCCGAATATCGCAAGCTGTATAACCAATCGATCCGATCTCCGGAACTCTTCTGGGCAAAACAGGCCAGGAACGAGCTGGTCTGGTTCAAGCCGTGGAAAAAAGTCCTGCAATGGAAAACACCCTTCGCCAAGTGGTTCGTGGGTGGTGAACTGAATGTCAGCTACAACTGCCTTGACCGCTGGTTGGGAACTCCGACCGCAAACAAAGCGGCATTGATTTGGGAAGGAGAACCTGCCGCGCCCGGCAAGCCTGCTGAAGAACGCACGCTCACCTATCAACAGCTGCACCATCAGGTCTGCCTGTTCGCGAACGTCCTCAAACGAAACGGCATCAGGTCCGGAGATCGCGTGATTATTTATCTCCCCATGGTTCCGGAGGCCGCCATTGCGATGCTCGCATGCACACGGATAGGCGCTGTGCACTCGGTGGTGTTCGGAGGGTTCAGTGCACAAAGCGTCGCTGACCGCATCCACGATTGCCAGGCCAGGATGGTGATCACGGCAGACGGCGGTTATCGACGTGGCGCGGTGGTCCCGCTGAAGAAGAACGTCGATGACGCATTGCAGCTCAAGGATGGCGAGGGAACGCTTCTCAGCCGTTCGATAGAAAAAGTGATCGTTCTGCGCCGCGCCTCAAACGATGTGACGTTTCTACCGGGCCGCGATGTCTGGTGGCATGATGAAGTGGGAATGGTGGACGCCGCATGTCCAGCTGCCAGGATGGATAGCGAAGCTCCGTTGTTCATCCTCTACACCAGCGGTTCGACTGGAAAACCCAAAGGCATTCTTCACACCACGGGCGGTTACCTTCTGGGCGCAAAGCTCACGAGCAAATACATTTTCGATTTGCGGGACGATGACGTTTATTGGTGCACAGCAGATGTGGGTTGGGTTACGGGCCATAGTTATGTTGTTTACGGCCCGCTCGCAAACGGCGCGACCAGCCTGATGTATGAGGGGGCTCCAAATTTTCCCGAACCCGACCGGTTTTGGCGCATCGTTGCGAAATATGGCGTCACCATTCTCTACACGGCTCCAACAGCCATTCGGGCGTTCATGAAATGGGGAACGGAATGGCCGAAGAAGCACAACCTTTCGTCCCTTCGCCTGCTAGGCAGCGTCGGCGAACCGATCAATCCTGAAGCGTGGATGTGGTATCAGGAACACATTGGCGGAAAACGGTGCCCGATCGTCGATACTTGGTGGCAAACCGAGACGGGCTGCATCATGATCACCCCCCTTCCGGGTGCCACGCCCACCAAGCCTGGATCCGCAACGTTGCCGTTTTTTGGGATTCTTCCAGAAGTTGTAAACGATCAGGGAAAGCCCGTGCCGCGCAATTCAGGCGGGAAGCTCGTGGTTCGCCGCCCCTGGCCTTTCATGCTCCGCGGCTTGTGGGGCGATAACACACGGTATCAGCAGGTTTATTGGAGCGAAGTTCCCGGCAGCTATTTCACAGGAGACGGTTGCAGGCAGGACAAGGATGGTTACTTCTGGATCGTCGGCCGCATCGATGATGTCTTGAACGTGGCAGGACATCGCATCGGAACCGCAGAGGTGGAGAGCGCTATTGTGAGCCACCTGAAAGTCGCCGAGGCTGCTGTCGTGGGCCGGCCTGACGATCTCAAGGGGCAGGCGCTCGTCGCATTCGTGACGTTAAAAGGCGGGATCAAAGCCACCCCCGAACTTCGTGAGGAGATCCGCCAACATGTGGGCAAGGAAATCGGCCCTGTTGCGAAACCCGACGACATCCGCTTCGCGGAAGCCTTGCCGAAAACGCGGTCGGGCAAGATCATGCGCCGGCTGCTCAAGCAGATTGCTTCTGGATCAGAAATTCGCGGAGATACGACCACGCTCGAAGATCTCAATGTTCTCGCGAAGCTGACACAACAGGAGGATTAGCAGCCGAACGCCTCTTCGCCTATGCATAATACATTTGCTGTTTCCGCACGAAACCTGTGCGCCCTTGTCCTGCTGCTCTGGACGCATGGTTCGTTCGCTGCCGACGATTTCAGTGTTTCTGTTGATCGGCACAGCGGTGTCTATGAGGTGGGCGAGACGGTGCAATGGCGCATTCAGTGGCATGGCACATCGCCAGCACCTGCAAGCCGCATACGAGTGATGCGTGGGGGCCTGACCGAAGTGCAGTCGGAAAACCTGGTGGTCTCCAATGGGCTCGCGCGATATACGAGCCGCTTCGAATCTCCAGGTGCGCTGCTCGCGGAAGTGTATTGGACGGAACCGGACGGACGAAACCGTCGATCGGTCGGAGGCGCAGTCGCTGCGCCCGAACGGATCAAAGCATCCGCTTCCCGCCCCAGGGACTTCGATCGCTTCTGGCGATCGAAAATCGAGGAACTCAAACAGATTCCAGCCAATCCGCAACTGGATCGTGCCGAATCGGGCAGAGACGACGCAGGCTATTGGAAGGTCACGCTCGACAATATCGGAAACACAAAAGTCCGTGGCCAGCTCGCCCGCCCGCTTGCAGGAGAAAAATTTCCCGCGTTGCTCATCGTGCAGTGGGCCGGGGTGTACCCGTTGTCAAAGGATTGGGTCACCTGGCCGGCTCACGGCGGCTGGCTGACACTGAACATCCAGGCGCATGATTTGCCTGTTGATGGCGACGACGCATTCTTCCGTGCGCAACGCCAGGGGCCTCTCGCGGATTACGCCAACCTGGGCAACACGAATCGCGACTCCAGCTATTTCCTCAGAATGTATCTCGGATGCTATCGCGCTGCAGAGTACCTGGCGAACCGGCCGGATTGGGACGGGCGAACACTTGTTGTGATGGGAGGCAGCCAGGGAGGAATGCAGGCGCTCGCGACTGCTGCATTGCACCCGGGAATCACTGCCGCGATCGCCAACGTTCCGGCTGGCTGTGATGTTCTGGGTTCGACGATTGGTCGTGCACCGGGATGGCCGAAATGGAATGTCGCCGGCAGCCCGCTCGTCGGCGAAACCGCACGCTATTTCGACGTGGTGAATTTTGCGGCGCGCATTCAATGTCCTGTCTTGATCGGCGTTGGCCTGCGCGACGAGGTCTGTCCTCCTGAAGGCATTCTGGCCGCTGCCAATCAGATTCGTTCGCCGAAAGAAATCATTCTCCTGCCGAACGCGGGCCACAGCGGCGAGCAACGAGCCCATGAGGCGCTGGAGAATCGTCGCGATTCCGTGTGGCTTCCGGCCCTTGCCGCTGGCCGCCTGCCTCCCGTTGCAGCGGAGAGGCAGGTCTCGGAATCACGCGCTCAGTGAGGAGAGTATTCGCGTGTCAGCATTGATCGGACGGATCACGCGCAGCGAAGAAGCGCGCACAAATTATCACTTGCACAGCCTGCAGGTGCCTCGTAATGTCACTCGCTCTTTGGCTGCACCCATAGCTCAATTGGATAGAGCGTCTGACTACGGATCAGAAGGTTTCAGGTTCAACTCCTGATGGGTGCACCAATAATGCAAGCTTCCTCAACTTCTTCTCGTTTCAAACCGTCTCTGTGCTGCTCCCTGACCGGAACCCGAAGTCGCTTGGTCGGCTCTGAGCCGCCCTATTACCGCGCTTAAGAACTCGCTCGGGTCGACAGCGTGGCTGTGAAGTGCCTCCCCGTTTTCGCGGAGAAAAAGCGGAGTGCGGATGAACCGCACTCCGCTCGGAATCTTACCTGCGGCCCGTGCGGGATGTGCTGCGATAACGGCGCTTTGCAGCGGCACCCCCATTCACCATAGGTTCTTCATACTTCACGTCCCCCATGGCTTTCGCGAAGTATTGGATCATGTCCGGGTCCACTCCCGGAGACGACAACTGCGGTTCGTCGTCGAGTTCCGGCCAGGGAGCGCCCTCCGGGATCTTGTTTTCGACAATCAATTCCTCGCCATCTTCAGGATGCGGTCCATTCCAAATTTCACCGACGCGGGTGTAATCTTCGGGACTGAACCGGAAAAGAATCCGATGCAATCCTTTATCTTCGTGGCGCCGGGCCTCGGGGAACTTCTTGTTGCTGACGTCAGGAATGGGCAACAGCTTGCCGACATCGGCGCCCGTGAGCTTTTCGAGGGCCCGCGCGTACGCGACAATGTGCACGCCACCGCGGACGAGCAGGAAGCCGATCATGGCACGCGCTGTTGGATCTGAAGTCATCTCATACACCCGGATCTTGTTTGCGCGCGCGCCGCATTCGAGAAAGAAGTTGTGCAACAAATCCAGCTTCAGGTTTCCGCTGGAGAAAACGTAGGTGCCGTTCCACGGGTTGCCCATGGAATCGACTGGCAACGCCGATTGCCCCGAGGCGATGAAGTGATACGCATTGCGAAAGTCCTTTGCATTCGCGAGCGGCGCGTCGTTTTCCTTGGCGCCGCTTGCGGTGCGGCGATCAGCGCGTTTGGTTGTTCCGCTGCAGAGCAGGTTGATGGTGGCCGCAACCAGCTCGATGTGTGAATACTCCTCGGCGGCAATATTGGCAACGAGATCATAGAAGGGACGTAATTTGCTGCGCCCGCGAAAGTTGAAAGACTGGAACGTGTAGTTCATCAGCGTGGACATTTCGCCAAACTTCCCGCCCATCAATTCCTGGACGGCCGCAGCGGCGTTTGCATTGGGGGCTTTGGGTCTTGGCAACTCGGTGGCCAGTTTATCGATGCGCAGTATCATAAAGAGTTTCGGTGCAGTTGTTGAATGAGATCGCGCGTCGCGTGACGCGTCGAATGCAGGCACACTCTTTCAAGGAGGCAGACTCGGCAAATGGGGTGGAGACCTGACTCTATAACATGCGCGCCTCGGGGTTCCCCAACCGCTGCCGTACGCAGGAGCGAGGATGACGGTGCGCTTCAGTGAAACCTCAGGGGCAATGTTGCAAATCCACTCGCAGGGTAGCTGGCGAGCGTTGCAGGCTCGTCGGCAACCAACTGAATCCGCTCTGTGGAATTGAGCAGTTCCTCGAGGAAGGCGCGCATTTCCAGGGATGCAAGAGGCGCCCCGGGACACACATGAATGCCCGCGCCATACAGCAGATTCTTCGCTGGATCGCGGCCGAGCCGGAATTCGTCAGGATTGCCGAACACCTTTTCATCCCGATTCGCCGAAACCCAGTTCAAAGTGATCCGTTCACCCTTGCCGATCTGCTGGTTGCCTATTTCCACAGGGCGCCTGGTGATGCGGCGATTGGAAACGAGAGGACCGCGGATGCGAAGGATCTCATCAATCGCGGCGGGAAGGAGGTGGCGTTCCCTGCGCAGTCGATCCTGCACGTCCTGCCGTCGGGCGAGGAACTCTGCAATGATTCCAACCGCGGCCGAAATGGTGCCGATCTCGCCCGCAGTCCAATTCCGAAGAATGCTTGAAAGCTCCTCATTGCTCAGCGGGCGCTGCCAGACCTCTTCGTGCATCAAGGATGCGGTAATATCGACATCCGGACCGGAGCCGGCGGCGCGTCTCTTCTCGAGCAGATCGTCGATGATGGCTTCGAACTCGCGCGCGATCTCCGACAGCGCTTTCCGGTCCTGCGCGAGCGTTGCGTCACGATTCCTGCGCAGCCATCGCAGCAGCGTTCCTTGCAGGGTGTCGGGCCAGCCCAGGAAGGCGCACTGCACCGCCACACCAAACCGCGAAGCCACCTCGGACATGAACTCCACCTGTCCCCGCTGCACCAGATCGTTTACCAGGCCCTGCGCAATTTTGCGGCAAACCGGCTCGAAGGTCTGCATGCGCTCGGGTGTGAAATATTTTTCGATGAGCCTGCGATACGGCGTGTGTTCAGGCGGGTCCATCCCGTTCGGCACTGAGAGATGCTGGGAAACGGCATTGCTGAAAGTGTCATGATCAAGCAGGGCGCGCAGCACGTCCGCGTGTTCGTAAAGAGACCACCCGCCAGTTGAATTGTGCGCAACAGGACAACGCCGGCGTTGCGCATCGTAGTCAGCCCGCTGATCGTGAGATTGAGGTTGTGACGCGGCGTCCTGTTCAGGAAGGTGTTCGTTGTCCATGGGTTTCCTAGTGTTCCACACGGGATAGTAGACCCGCACATCCGCTCACTCAAGCGAACCATTGCGGCTCACCACGGAAGAGACTCAAGTCACGAGTGGGCTCTTATTCGAACCGGAAATTAAGGCGGACGAAGCGGGGCCAATACAGACGCGCGTCGGCAACAGCATGAGAGAAGTCAAAGGAGTTCGCGACGTAGCTCAGCACGATCTCGTCGTCATCAGCTTCGGACGGATGAGCCTTGGCCGCATAGCAGAAGACACGCGCGTCCTGCTTCATCTCGGGACACGTGTATGCGAGGCTCGGCGTGGACCATGGTCCCGCCGGATCGGCTGCGGTTCGAACCAGAATGCGATCGGATAATCCGTTTTCGTTGTAGACAAGTACGTAACGTTGGAAAGCCGGCAGATAGGTAACGGAGCATTCGGTTGCAACGTGGTCCGCAAGCGGACTCAACTTCGTGGAACCACTCTGCCAATCGCCGTTGTAATAAAACCGCCACCTGCTGAAATGTTCTAGATCCGCTGATGGAACTTTCGCGACCACCAAACGGCGATTGCGAACTGGAACAGTAAGATCGTCATCAGTGCCGTAGACGTAAATCTCCTCACCTTTCCGCAATACGGCTGCGCCAAAGGCCAGGTGGCGTCGGCCGGTAAAAATCGCAAACGGCAGCTTCTGTTGTTTTATATTCCAGGACGCGGGGTTGTCGTAAGGATTCGAAATGACGCCAAGCCATTGGCCTATGTGGCGAAAACCAAAAACCCCGGGATCGGCAGTTTTCTCAACTTGCGACAGAAACACATAAAGTTTCCCCCGATGCTCAATTCCTGCCTGGAGCCAAAACCATCCCCTTCCATCGGCAGGGGTGATCAATGCATCGGGGCTCCCGTCTTCGCGCTGCTTGAAAACGAACTCGAGGCGCCCGTTGTCTCCGTTTCCAGTCTGCACTCCAATCGAATTATTAATTATGGTTGCGTTGGTCCGGCTTCCATTCCGAACTGTCCCAACCCACGTGTCGCTGAATAACCAAAGCGTGCGCTCAGCTGAAAGTGCGGCCGAATACGCGCCGTCTGCGCCGATCCACCCTTCCGTCCGCTCAAATCGTGCATTGAGTTCCGGCATCGGGGCGGCGCTCGACACGGAGAGTTCTTGATCGTTAGGGATGGCCGGATCCCGGGTGTTCCTCCGTTCGTCTGGGCTGCAGCCACACAGTATGAGGGATGCGGTGATAACCAAGAGGATCGTCTTCATTCAAGCGTGGCGGTCGTTGCCCGTTGCGCCAGATCCTGGAAAACCGCGCGCGAATGACCAAGAATAATCACATCGCCAAAACCAATAGGCATTCCATTTTTTTCGATTTAGCCCCTGCGCCACGGGCGAATAGAGTCGGGTCCGAAACAATGAAGATTTCCCGCAGAACCTTTCTCAGGAATGCAGCCACGGCAACAGTGGCCTCGGCTGCAGGATGCATCACGATGCCGGATCGCGACGATTCAATGGTCGTGAACGATGTCCACACGCAACTGAATCCCACGCGGGTCCACCGCGTGACTCCAGTGCGATCGATGCAAGAAGCCAGGAATGTTCTTCGCCGCGCCCGCCGCGAGCGTCGTTCCATCAGCATCGCTGGCGGGCGTCACGCAGCCGGAGGGCAGCAGTTTGCGACAGATGTTGAACTCATCGACACGCGCTTGATGTCCCGCGTCTTGCACTTCGACTCCGCGGCGGGGACCATCGAGGTCGAGACTGGAATACAATGGCCGCGATTGATGGGATTTCTGCGGCAGGCGCGAGTCAGCGGGAAGCCGGCCTGGACAGTCGCGCAGAAGCAAACGGGAACCGATCGGCTGAGCATTGGCGGCGCGCTCGCTGCAAATGCCCACGGCCGTGGTTTAACACTGCCGCCGTTCATAACGCATGTTGAGTCCTTCACGTTGATCGACACGGACGGCGACGTTCACCTTTGCAGCCGCGAACACAATCCGGATCTCTTCAGCCTGGCGATTGGCGGATACGGCCTGTTCGGTTTCATATATTCGGCGACCCTTCGGCTGGTGCCTGCTCGGAAAGTGCGGCGGGTGGTGCAGTTGCTTGAGGTTCCTGAATTGCCGGGGGCATTCGCGAACCGCATTCGCGATGGATATCTTTTTGGCGACTTCCAATTCGCGATAGATCCCAAGTCCGACGCTTTTCTTCGTCGCGGAATTTTCGCGTGCTACGAACCCATTGCCGACTCAGCTCCGCTGCCCGCGGAGAGGAGAAAGCTCACCGCCGACGAATGGAAAATGCTGATCTATCTTGCCCACACAAATCCAACCGCAGCCTTCGAACGCTATGCAGAGCATTATTTGGCAACGTCAGGCCAGCTCTACGAGTCGGATACGCAGTACGTGAGCGATTACTTCGACCATTATCACGGCGAACTGGACACACGAATGGGAGCGACAGTTCCGGCAACTGAGGTCATTGGCGAGTTGAACGTGCCTCGCGACTCTCTTCCGCAATTCCTTGCAGCGGCAAAGGAGGAGCTTCGCCGGGACGATGCAGCGCCTCTCATCTATGGAACCATTCGGGTCATTGAGAAGGACGACGAAAGTTTTCTCTGTTGGGCACGGCAGGATTACGCGTGTGTGATCTTCAACTTGCATACACCACACACACAGGAGGGAAAGGAACGGACGGCGCGAACCTTCCGAAAGCTCATCGATCTGGCAATCGGGCGCGGCGGCAGTTTTTACCTGACCTATCATCGATACGCGACGCGTGAACAGGTGATCTCCTGTTACCCGCAGTTTCAAGCATTCCTGCAACAGAAGCTCCGTTACGACCCCGAAGAGCTGTTTCAGAGCAATTGGTATCGTCACTACAAACAGGTATTCGCGTGACAGCCTCGGCCTGGGGTTGTCCAGACGACTGACCGTGCGGGGCGAACATTGGGGCCCTTGCATTCCAAACGGAACCAATCGAACTTCCGTCTACGCAAGCCTTGATAAAACCGTGAACGCGGCTGAAAAGGGGTGTGTGGGCGCGAACCGCTTTACTCACCGACCTGTACCAACTCACCATGGCCTATGGCTGCCTTTGTTCGAAGCGGCATTCCTTGCGTATTTGGATGATGTTGGATTCTGTTGTGATGTGGATGCCATTCCTGAAGGAACCGTTGTCTTTCCACACCAACCGCTGCTTCGTGTTCAGGGATCGATTCTTCAGGCGCAGCTGGTAGAAACGGCGTTGCTGAACATTCTCAACTTTAAGACGGCATGCTTGTTGGAGACGCACTTTACGACATGACCCGGGCGGTCCTGGTAAGTGTGTCGATCGTTGATCCCCTGGACCCGACACGTCGCAAGCACTTCCCTGCTGAACTGGATCATGAAGATCTGTTGATTCCGGTGATGCGCAATGGACAGCTGGCGTGTGACTTTAAGACAAAACTGATCCTCGAGAATAAATCAGAGGCCTGTTGAGTCTCGCGTGGAGGAGACAACGTGAAATAATTCTCACAATTTCATCTCCTTACACCTGAATGCCATCAGTCAAGTCGGCCATTGTGGCACCGATAGAACACCGGCTGCATCGATGGGCCGCGAAGCACGAATGGTTAAACTGGAATTTTATCTCGAGACGATCTTTGCCAATTCCTTTGGGGATGCAAATTTCCACGTATTGCGAGCTGGCTGAGAGGCAGCTGTTGCCGCCGGGAACTCTTTATCATTATGTCGCTCGCAGCAAAGTGGGTTATTGCCCCGCCCCGAAAGACGCTCGTCGTGGGGGTGGCGGACATGGCCGCCAGCAATGACCCGGGCGCGGAACTGGTTACCTATTCACTGGGATCATGTCTCGGGATCACAGTTTACGATCCTGCAAAAAAGATTGGCGGACTTCTGCATGTCATGCTGCCGGATTCGGCGATTGATCCCGCGAAGGGGATCGATATGCCATACATGTTCGTCGATACGGGTGTTCCCCGGATGTTCCGCGCTGTGTGCAACCTGGGAGCTGTCCGGGATCGGCTTATTATTAAGGTCGCCGGCGGTGCTCAGTTGCTCGACCCCCAGCGGATTTTCAACATCGGCGAGCGGAACAATCGCTGTCTGCGCGACCTGCTTAGCCGGAACGGCTACACGATCCACGCGCACGACGTCGGAGGGCCGGCCTCACGGACAATTCGCATGGATATGGGCACTGGCCAAGTCTCGGTCAAGAGCCCGGGAACCGCTGCATACTTTTTATGACTGCTGAAGAAATGGTTGAACAATCAAAGGACACGCGATTTGCATCGCAGGCGGCCTTGCGCCTCGTGAGTCTGCTGGACCAGCCCGACGCAGGCAACGACTCGGTCGTCGATATTCTCCGATGCGACAACGTGCTCACGGCGAAGCTGCTGCGCGCTTGCAATTCGCCCTATTTCGGATTCAGCGAGATCTCCTCAGTCGATCAGGCCGTCATGCTGCTTGGGCACCAACAGATCCTCGAAACGGTGCTCGCCCTTGAGTTCAGCGCGACGATGCAGGTTCCCCTGCCAGGCTACGCCGTTGAGGCGAAGGAACTCTGGCACCATTCTCTCGCCACTGCGAACGCAGCGGAGCTGATCGCGAAAACGGGAATGATCGATGCCGAACTCGGGGCAGCGTTCACGGCGGGGTTGCTTCATGACATTGGAAAATTAGTCATGAACCACGTGCTGATCCCGGAGCGTCAGTCGGAAATCCGGAGCCGCATCAGCGCGGGATCCGCCCGCGTAGTGGCCGAACAGGAAGTTCTTGGAACTGACCATGCGCGAGTGGGCGCGGCATTGCTGCGAAAGTGGAATCTTCCCGCTGCGATAGTAGAAGCCGTCGAATATCACCATCAGCCGATGCTGAAACCGAGTCCGGGTCTCTCGGCCATCGCCCACATTGCTGACGTTTCAGTGCACCTGGCTGGTTCTGCGCCGGGCTGGGATGCTTACGCGATTGCAATCCAGGATGACCTGGCAGAGGAGTTGGGTATTACGCAAGAAAGATTGGAATTGCTCGTTATTGATGTCCGTGAATCTTTCGCCCGCGTCGAGGAAATGATGAGCATGGTATGATTGCCGCCCGAAAAATTCGTGTTCTCATTGTTGACGATTCAGCCGTGGTCCGGCGCGCCATTTCCGATGCGCTGTCGCGGGATCCGGAGATCGAGGTGGCGGGAACCGCATGCGACCCTTACGTCGCCCGCGATAAGATTCTCGAGTTGAATCCCGACGTAATGACCCTCGATATCGAGATGCCACGAATGGACGGGCTGACCTTCCTGCGCGTGCTGCAACAGCATCGGCCCATCCCGGTTGTGGTGGTGAGTT
The DNA here is from genome assembly GCA_035629175.1 of Verrucomicrobiia bacterium. NCBI lineage: Bacteria > Pseudomonadati > Verrucomicrobiota > Verrucomicrobiia > Verrucomicrobiia bacterium. The sequence continues at coordinate 30,812 of DASPIL010000070.1, forward strand.
CCCTGACCCAGGCGGGATCGAGTGCAGCCCTTGCGGCATTGGACGCCGGGGCCGTCGATGTGCTAGCGAAGCCGGGATCGGCGTGGAGCATCGGAAATTTAGGTGAACAACTGGCGCATCGGGTCAAAGGAGCGGCGAGGGCCCGGTTCGGAACCCTGCCTCGCACCGTTGCCGCGCCGGATGCGCCGCCCATACTCTCCGCCGGAAAATTTAATCCCCGTCAACTTGTGGTTTTGGGAGCCTCAACCGGGGGAACCGAGGCAATCAAAAGAGTTCTTACGCAGCTGCCTGCGGGACTCCCGGGGATCTGCATCGTGCAGCACATTCCCGCAGTTTTCTCGAAGGCCTTTGCAGACCGCCTGAATGACTGTTGCGCAATGGAGGTGAGGGAGGCAGCTCACGGTGACGAAGTGAAGCCTGGCCGGGTATTGATAGCTCCTGGAGACTACCATATGGCTTTGGAATGGAACGGCGGGCATTACACTGCCCGGCTGCATCAGGGCCCCCCCTTGCATTACACGCGCCCCGCGGTCGATGTTCTTTTCAACTCGGCAGCGGCCTGCGCCGGTTCGCACGCGGTGACCGTCCTGTTGACTGGCATGGGTTCCGACGGTGCCCAAGGAATGAAGAAACTGAAAGCCGCAGGCTCCCAAACGATTGCCCAAGACGAATCGACCTGTGTTGTTTACGGCATGCCGCGCGCAGCGGTGGATTTGGGCGTAGTCGATAAGGTACTGCCGCTCGACAATATTCCTTCTGCCATCATCCGCGCACTGGAATACAATTCACACACGATCCCGCGGCATGCCCCCACGCCGGAGTCGTTCAACAGCACCCCGGCGGCAAAGTAATTATGAATCAAACTTTGGATCTCTCAGGCATTCGCAATTTCATGAAGGGCCACTTGACGGAAGTGTTCACCACCATGCTCTCGCAGGATGCCGTGCTCACCCCTGAACAGGACGTTCCGAAAATCACGGACCGTGTCAGCGGATCGGTCGGTTTCGGCGGAGACGACATCAACGGGGCGGTGTATCTTCACATGTCAGCTTCCTTTGCATCACGCGCTGCAAGCGTCATGCTGGGGCTTCCCGCCGAGGAGCCACCCGGTGATGCGGAGGTGAATGACGTTGTCGGTGAGGTTTCTAATATGCTGGCTGGCGGATTGAAGTCATGGCTGTGTGATACGGGAGCGCCGTGCGCGATCAGCACCCCGGGCATCATTCGTGGCGCATCATTTCAAATTGAGCCCATGCCAGGAGTCGAACAGACGATTCTCGTATTCCAATGCAACAGTGATTTCGTTGTCGTGGAGGTTCACGTCAAATTTAACAACCGGTAATTGCCATGAAAATTCTGAGTGTCGATGACAGCCGAACGATCCGGATCATTGTGAAACGGGCGTTCCAGAACTACGACTGCACATTTTGCGAAGCGACCAACGGCGAGGAAGGGCTCGCAGCGGCGGCTAAGGAAAACCCGGACATCATCATCCTGGACGTCACCATGCCCGTCATGGATGGCGTGACGATGCTGACTAAATTGAAGGAGGATCCTGCGCTGAAAGCCATCCCCGTCATCATGCTGACGGCCGAGTCAGGACGTGAAAATGTGCTGCAGATCGCGAAGCTGGGTGTGCGGGATTATCTGGTCAAACCGTTCAAGGAAACCGAGCTGATCGAAAAAGTCAGCCGGATCATCAATCTGCAGAAAAAGGCGCCTGCCGCCTGAACGGGCGAAGCCGTCAAACAACTATGCAAAAAGCAACAGAGTATCAGGAACTTGCAAAGAGGTACGGTTTCGCTCCCATACCCGAAAGTGTCTTGCAGTTAACCCAGTTGGTTTCGCGACAGGATGCCGATCTGGACGACGTGGCGAAGCTCGTGGATAAGGATCCGAGCCTTCGCGCCAGGTTGCTCCGCGTCGCCAATCCGGACGCCGAGGACGAATCGGATTACTCAATCGATACTGTCGAGGCCGCATTGATGCGAAGCGGCCTCGGGTGCGCGCTGCTTCTCGCAATGGGCACACCGCTCGCTCAGGCGCTGATGCGCGCTTTTCAGGCGATGATGTCGAAAAAATTGGAAGCCGTGGATCGCAATTCCGTTCCTACGCTCCAGGGCGACCATGTTTTAGGGACGATTGGTTTCTCAGGCAAGGCGGTAGGTTCTGTTTATCTGCGCCTGAGCACGGAATCGGCTCAGAATATCGCCGCTACAATCCTCGGCGCCGATCCGAATGAGACTCTTGATGCGTCGGAGATCAACGACGTGATCGGAGAATTGCTCAACATCATGACGGGTAATTTCAAATCCAACCTGTGCGACGCAGGGCTGGACTGCAGGCTGTCGGTTCCCACGGTCACCTGTTCGGCAGATCTCCACACGCCAACCAGCCGCGGAGGAGGTCTGGAGCGGATGGCTTTCCGGTCAGGTGCAATTTCCCTGTTTGTAGACGTCACGGTCAACCCGTGGGGCGCCGATTAACGTTTAGCAAATACCCCTATGGAACGAACCTTTGGCTCCAGCCCCCTGGCGGATGAAGATTATCACTTCATTTGCAAGGTGGTGTACGACCAAAGCCGCATCCATCTTGGAAAGGACAAGAAGACGCTTGTGAGTTCGCGACTCGCAAAGCGCTTGCATCACCTTCAGCTTCCAAACTATGGCGAGTATTGCAGGCTGCTGCGCTCATCTGAAGGCAGCGACGAAGTTCGTTTTCTGATCGATCGAATCTCCACGAACCACACCCATTTTTTCCGCGAGATAAGGCACTTTGATTTCCTGCGCCAGACTGCCATTCCGCAGTGGAGCGCTAGATTGTCATCGAGACGGGAAACCTTTCGTCTGTGGAGCGCCGCGTGTTCCACGGGAGAAGAGCCCTTTTCACTGGCCATTCATCTTGCCGAACATTACCAGCCGGCAGATCCGGCGGCATGGTTCATCGAGGGCACCGACATTTCGACGCGGGTGCTCGAGCAGGCGAAGGGTGCGATCTACAGTACCGAACACGCGGGAGCGGTTGGGCCGGAGCTGCTGAGGAAGTATTTCCAGAAAGGCACGGGAAAGTGGGATGGATACTTTCGAGTGAAGGAGTCCCTCCGGAGGTGCGTCCGCTTTCATCATTTGAACCTTCTAGAGGGAAAGTATCCATTCGTGGAATTGTTTCATGTGATCCTCTGCCGAAACGTCATGATTTACTTCGACAAGCCAACGCAGGAGGATTTGATTGCGCGTCTCACGGAACGCCTTGCTCCGGGCGGCTATTTGCTTGTTGGGCATTCAGAAAGCCTCAGCGGAATCCGGCATTCTCTGCGCCTTGTCCAACCCGCCGTTTACCTGAAACAGGCCTGAAGTTCCGCATCTTCGAGAGCAGGGCAAAATAGGTGCTTTCCTTCACAAGATATGTCCTTGTTTTTCAAAAGAGCGTTTTACTCATTCCGCCGATCTTTTCATTGTTGCACCGTCAGTGTGCGCGTCCGACATTCGGGTAATCCCGACGCTACGCTGAAACTTAGAAACAAATGAAAAATCCTGACCAACTGGTTCGATTGCTCGATGCGCTTGGGATGGAGATCGTCACCGCTCAAGCCGGCTCCACAGAAGGACAGTTTCCGATCCTTGACCTGCTCGGCAATCTGAGGGATTCGGCAGGGGACAATCCAGTGCTCCGCACCCGCAGTGCTGAGGCGTGGGAACGCATGGTCACTGTGGTCGAATCGGGAAAACCATTTTCCGATGCTGACATACAGTGGCTGAACAATCTGCTGATGGATTTTCAAAAGGGCATTTCTCCCGCGGGAAGCGACGACGGTTTCCAGTCCGAGAAACCTTCGCCCGTCGCGCCTCCCAAGCCTCCGCCCACCCCTTCGGAGTCGCCGGATGAGCAGCCGATCACATTGAACATGGCCGGGGATGGCGATCTCTTGCGTGAGTTTGTCACGGAATCGCGGGAACATCTCGACAACATCGAACAGGGCGTCCTTGTTCTCGAAAATCAGCCGGCAGATTCCGAGACGTTGAACACTGTTTTCCGCGCATTTCATACCTTCAAGGGCGGCGCTGGATTTCTAAACCTTATTCCTATCAATCGCCTCGCGCACGTTCTGGAATCGCTTCTTGACCTGGCTCGGCAGAACAAGCTGGTGATAGATGCAGCTGTGATCGAGCTGATTTTGGAAGGACGCGACGTGCTGCGACAGTTCCTCGATGAGATTGATGGGCAGTTGAGCGGTGCGAAACCCGTCCGCGCCATTTTGATCCCGGTTGCGCGTTTAAAGGCAGAAGTGCAGGAGCTCATCGAACGCGTGCAGAGTGGCTCGATGATTCCTTCCGGTGCGAGGAAACCCGCGGATTCCGCCCCGCGGGTCGAAGCTCGCGGGAACGCCAGCGAGGCTCCGGCTGCGACTCCAGCAAGTATTCCTGCGGCGCCAGGCGCAAGTCCCGCGCCGGCGAATCAACCTTCCGCAAAGCAGGGCGCTGAGCATGGCGGCATGATCAAAGTGGATACTGCCAAGCTGGATGGGTTGCTGGACCTTGTCGGGGAGATGGTGATTGCGCAGTCACTTGTGAGCCAGGACCTCACGGAGGTTCCGGCTCTGGATCCCCAGTTCGCCCGCAACATGGCCCAGTTGGGCAGAATCACACGCGAGCTCCAACGCGTAAGCATGTCGCTTCGAATGGTTCCCATCCGAGGCGTATTTCAAAAGATGGCGCGTGTTGTCCGTGACCTCAGCGCCAAGCAGAACAAGAAGGTTCAGTTCATCACCACAGGCGAAGACACAGAATTGGATCGCAGCGTGGTGGAGGAATTGAATGACCCGCTCCTGCACATGATCCGAAACTCGATGGATCATGGCATCGAGTCTGCCGAAAAGCGGGTCGCCGAGGGCAAGCCGCCAGTGGGCACGCTCACCTTGCGCGCATACCATCAGGGCGGCAGCATCGTGGTCGAAATCGAAGACGATGGCGCTGGACTGAAAAAGGAGCGGATCCTCGCAAAGGCGATCGAACGGGGATTGACCACAGCCGGGACGCAACATTCCGACGAGGAGATTTTCGCGTTTATATTCGCTGCCGGATTTTCAACGGCTGAAGCCGTGACCGATCTCTCCGGACGTGGCGTTGGGCTTGATGTCGTTCAACGCAACATCGAGAAATTGCGCGGGTCCGTCGATATTTCATCAACCGCTGGCAAGGGCACGCTTTTCAAGATTACGCTGCCGCTGACGCTGGCAATAATCGATGGTCTCATTGTGAGGGTTGGGAATGAGCGTTATGTGATTCCCACGCTGTCCGTGCGTGAATCGTTCCGCCCGCAGCCCGACATGATTTCAAGCGTGCATGGGCGGGCCGAGCTAGTGAACGTTCGGGGCCGGTTGATTCCCCTGTTGCGCTTGCACCAGTTATTTGGAATCACGCCCGCGTCAACTGATCCGGCGGACAACATCGTCGTCGTTGCGCAATGCGGGACCAAGTTGCGTTGCCTCCTCGTCGACAGCCTCCTCCACAAACAGGAAGTTGTTATTAAGAATCTGAACGAGATCATGATTCACAAGAACCCGGCACTCGCCGGAGCCGCGATTCTTGGCGACGGCAGAGTGGGCCTGATTCTCGATGTGAATTCGCTGGTGCACCTGCAGGACTGAGCGGCTGCTCTACCGAAGCGGCCGGGAACGCTTTGATGTTCCAAATCCAGCCGGAAAGTTCCTCGCTGCTTATTAAAAACGGCGAAGCGTTCCCAGCGAACGTCTTCACCGTTTTTCGCGCCGACCCAGCTTACAAGAAGGTATAGCGAACACCCAGCGCCACCAGATGCCGCGTGTATTCGCGTCCCGACGAATTCACATCATGTGTCAGGCCTCGTTCGAAGGAGTAGGAGGCTTCGACATTGAGGTGTTTGTTGACCGCACAGTTAACAAAGCCGTTTGGCGATAGAATCCAATCGTTGCGAGTGACAGGTTCCAGAAAGTCGGTGTTGTAAGCCCGTGCACCAATTCCGGCAGTCCATCGCCCCGTGAGCTTGTGCTTCCAGCTCGCATCGTAAGTCAGGTCTTCATAGACGCTTTTCCCGCCAAAGCCGGGCTGCTTGAACTGCTTCGCAGAGACCGTGATGGTGTCTGATGTCGAAGGGCTGATTGTCACGGCCGCATCGACGAAGAAGTTGACTTCATTACGGTATCCGAGGGATGCGGACCCGGCATCGCAATAGCGGCGAAACTCTGGTCCAAGCACGATCGAAACCTTCAGCCACGGGGCCAGTTGTCCATCCATCCCTGCAAGGATGCGATGAAACGTATTGTCGAACTGGTCTCTGAATGCCAGGAACCTGGCTTGATTCTGGGATCCGTAGCGATATCCGGCCGACACGGAAGATTTCTCGTTCAGGCGAAATCCCAAGTCGCATCCGCCGAGCACCTCGGACCTGTCCACATAGTTTTGATAACCCGGCGTGCTGCGATGTTCGGTTTGAAAATCATGGATATACAAGGACGCAGCGGGACGAACGAACCAGCGCCCAAAGTTTTGAGTGACTCGAAACGCCGACCTGAATACCGCAGCGTCTCGCCGATCGCGCACAGCTGGACCGCCTGTGGCAGGGGCTCCGCCCGGACCGGTCCACGTGGGTCCCACATCGCTTCCGTCGATGAACACCACACTGGCCGCCGCGTCGTACGCCGTGTGTTTGCTTTTGCCGGACATTCCAACCGTCGCGCGATGAGCGACGAAGTCTTCCGTCGATTCGGAATGATAGAACGCCGCTTCGGGGGCGTAGCTGGCGCTTGCGTTGAACGAGGGTGTGGGATTCCACTGAAATCCGGCCTGTGGAAGGAAGCTTGTGACGAGCGATTCCCGATCGGCCTGTGACGTTTCAGACTGCAGGTACACACTGCTGTCGAACGTTTCTTTCACGGTGGCGGAGGCTGCGAACTTCCAGTTCGAGGACTTCGGCTGAGCAGGCGCGGCGAGTTCCGCAGCCGTGCTTGAGGCAGCGCCATACATGAAGGACGCTCCAATCATCAGCCATTTGCTGAGGCGGCGCTTGCGGATATCAAAGACTGCTCTGCGTGTTATCACGGACGCAATTCTGGTTTGCAAAGCGCCTATGCCGGGACATAGTGAACGCCGACCCCGCAACCCTATGTATGTGTATGAGTAAGCTTTCATTCCTTGCTTGTTTGTTTGGTGTTCTACTTCTGCAATCCGGCTGTAAATCCAATTGTGGCTCCGCCGAAAAAATCGCCTTTCAACCTGGATGGCATTCTGCATCGACTGGGTTCGCAGCCGCGCCTGGCTGGACGATTGTTCTTCCGGGAGAGAATCTCTGATGGTGCGGATGGGCGGTTTCATCGCGCGGCGGGACATTTGCGGAGTCCTGTGTCAATAGAGCAGATGTGTGTTGCGAGCCAATCGCCCACCAAGCTTTGAAGATCCAGCAGCATTGACGTGGTCGGCCCGTGTTCTTCGAAGTTCGCCTTCAACCTGGTGAAGGATTGCAGGAACTTGAGGTGTGCCGCTTTGTTCGCCGCGGAAGTCGGGCATCGGTGTGTGGACATCAATTCTTCTTCGTGCGCGAAGTGTGTTTGCACATAGGCAGCGAGAAAATTCATCATTCGTCCGAGTTCGTCCTTGCCGGCGCCAGCAACGCACGCGCGGTGCAGTTCGTTAATCATCTTGATCAATTCCTGGTGCTGCTCATCGATGCTCTCAACGCCAGTGGTCATGCGGTCTTGTTCCCAGCGGATGAGATCGTCCGTGCTCCGGACCGACGCATTCCGCGGCGGCGAGGGAGATCGATGATGCATACCTGGTAAACGATGTTGTGCCGCCGGCCTGGGTTGAGCGGACGGTTCGGCGCGAAGATTTCCTGAAGTTTGACCGACCGCCTGTCCCAGGAGCTTCCGCAGGTCAGCTACGGAGTCATGCATCATTCTGGCCTGGGCATGCAACTGGTCGGCCGCACCGGCACTCTCTTCCGCGCTTGCTGCATTGCGCTGCGTGACCTTGTCCATTTCGCCGACGGCCGCATTGATCTGGCTGATTCCCTGGGTCTGCTCCTTTGAAGCGCTGGATACTTCGGCCACAAGTTCATCGACTTCGCGGATCTGGCTGACGATTCCGCTGAGTGCAGTGACGACCTTGCCAGAAATCGCGACTCCTTGCCCGGTCCGTGAAATGGCTCCTTCGATTTTGGACGACGTTTCCCTTGCGGCCTGGGCGCTCCGTTGCGCCAAATTGCGGACCTCGTCGGCGACGACAGCAAATCCCATCCCGGCTTCACCGGCGCGGGCAGCTTCCACGGCTGCATTCAGTGCGAGGATGTTCGTTTGGAAGGCGATCTCATCGATCGTTCTGATGATCTTGCTGATATCGTCACTGGACGTTTTAATCGCTTCCATCGCGCTGGACATCGCCTGCATATCGGTAGCGCAGGTGTCGGCGCCAGAGCGCGTCGCGCGGGCCAGTTCACTGGCGTGGTGCGCGTTTTCCGCATTGCGGCGGGTCATAGAGGCTAGTTCCTCGAGGGAGGCGCTGGTTTCCTCGAGCGCTGCTGCCTGCTGGCTCGCACCCTCGGCGAGAGTCTGGCTGGACGAGGAAACCTGCTGGGCTGCGTTCCCCGTCAACTCCGATCCTTGCGAGAGCGCCTCGACGATTCCATTCAACGGAGACGTAATCGAGCGAACAAAGAAAATTCCAAGCGTAATCATCGCGGCGGCCAGGCCAAGTGCGGCCAGCAAGATGGCCTGCGTCACGCGATTTCCTTTTAGTTGAACCGAGGCGAGGGAACGTTTCGACTCCTCCGATTGCTGTTCGATGAACGGTTCGAGTTCCTGCAGGAAGCGTTGAGCGGCGTTGTCAAAGTCGCTCATTTTCTGATTCCCCGCGGTCGTTCCATGCTGCACGTACGCCTCAGCCATGGAGCGCCCGGCCTGGTAATAGGCATCGAACGACGCTACCAAGGCATTCATCTTTTCGACTCCCGATGAATCGGCGCGTGCTGCGAGGAATTGTCTCATCTTCTCGCCGTTGGCGACGAACGCATCTCGGGACTCGGCTGCTTTCGTAAATCCGTCGTTCAAGCCATCCTGGCCCCGCGTGGCAGAAATATCCGTCAGCCATTGCTGCACCTGGACAGTGTTGAGCTGCATCTGCCGCAGAACGTCCGCGATCATCATCCTCTCATTCTGAACCCGGGTGATGCGCTGCATGCTGGTGACTTGCAGAAGGTACGAAGCTGTCGCGCAGACGAGCAGGCCCGCGATTGGAATTCCGCACAAGACGAGGAGTTTGGTTTTTAGGTTCATAGTATTTCCCTGAGAGCGGTTTAGAAAATCAACGTGACGCGAAGGGTCGTGATCCATGCCTCGGCCCGCCCTTCACCCCCGCCGGGATTTACGATCCACTGCATGTCCGGCTGAAGAACGATGAAGGATGTCGCCTGGAAGCTGTAGAACCATTCGACGCAGGTTTCATTGCGATGGAGAGCGGCGTCGGCAGGACTCGTGATGGCCAGGCTGCAGTAGATTCCGGACGCGTCATCATCGCGGCAGGGAAGGAATCCGATCACCACCAAACCGCAGCCCACATGGTGTTCTATCGCACTGACATTTGCATCGGCGTATCCATACTGGGCAAACAGGCTGACTCCCTGCGGGTTGTCCGGCTCCTCGAGATTTTCCTTCCAAACCTGTTGTTCGGCTACTGCGTAGAAACCTGTCGCGCTGTTCTCAAAGCTGCCGTCGAAACGCTCGACCTGTGCGACCTCGTGCCACATGCCTCCTGCCACGCGCCCGGGACCCAGACGCCGCGCCCCCTCCCAGGCGACGCCGGCCTCGCCAAGCAGGTATGCGGTTTCGAAATTCAATGGCGAACGCGAGTCCAACGGCTCCGAATACACACCTGTCCCGACGTAAGTGCCGGCCGACGGATAGACGAAGACATTCGCGCTGAGTGCGGGACACGGGTAGGTTGGCAGACAACGCAACGTGGGGCTGTAACCCGCGCTCGAATGGATGAATTGCCCCGACGATTCAATATAGGCGAATTCGGTATTTGCATCCCCCTGCCCGAGCTTCACGCGAATCCGATCGTCAAGGAGCTTTTGTTCAAACCAAAGCTCACCGATTCGATCGAAGCATTCTGCGTCGATGTTGGAATACCCTTGAAGGTCTCCCACAAAGTTGGCGCCATTCGGTCCATGGCGGAAAAAATATTGCGCAAAGAAAGTTGAGCCGGGAATCCCGAGAACAGGTTCCGGATCGAAGGTGAAATTCAGGTCAAGCAGCCCGCGCGCGACGCTGCGTTGGCGCAGGCCCCCCGCCAGCACGGAAGAGCCATCGATTATATATGATCCCGAAAACTCCACGCCCTTCTCGGCCAGCGACGTCCGAAAGCCTCCCCAGTTCCCGCTCGCGTATTCACCTTCATGCCATGGCACATCGCTTCGACTTTGCTCCCCCGCAGCGTCCCTGGCGGGCGCTTCGTCCTCTAAGAGCCTTCGTTCGCCCAGATGCACGCGACGCAATGCGAGGTCGTTCGTGCGGGTGGCTTCGATTTCCGCGGCGTTCGCGCAGCACAGAGGAAAAAGTCCCAAAAACAGCAGCAGGGCAGACAATGTGTTGTGCATGATTCCGGGTCCAAGACTGCGGTCCGTCAGGAATCTTAAAAGGCGCCCTCCAGCGGGATTTCAATTTGCTGTTTGCTGATTTCCTCGCCACCCGCCGCCGAACGACGCGTGCTGGAAGGTTCCGCTTTCCGCGGCGGGCCTGGCTTTGGAGAGTGAGTCAGAGCGTGTTTGGGAAGAGCGTTCTCTTTGCGCTGGGCGGGCGTCGCGTTCTCGCCCACCAAACGCAGCAATTCCGCAACTGCCTGTTTCATGGATTCAGCCTGGCTGTTCAATTGCTCTGCCGCGGAAGCGCTCTCTTCTGCATTCGCTGCCGTGTTCTGCGTGATCTTGTCCATGTGGCTCACTGCTGCATTCAATTGAGCGACTCCCTGGCCCTGTTCGTTAGAAGCGCTCGCAACTGACGCCGCGAGTTCATCCAGCGTGCGGGAGCGGGACGCAATATCGGTGAGTGCCGATGAAATCGTTGCGTTCAACTCCACTCCCAATTTGGTCTTTTCGATTGAAGCCGCGATCCGGGCTCCTGTTTCCTTGGCGGCTGCCGCGCTGCGCTGCGCTAGAGCGCGCACTTCCTCGGCGACGACTGCGAATCCAGCGCCTGCCTCACCTGCGCGTGCTGATTCAACTGCTGCATTCAGAGCCAGGATGTTTGTCTGGAACGCGATCTCGTCGATGGTTTTGATGATCTTGCTGATATCATCGCCCGCAGTGCGGATGGCCGTCATCGCCTGATCCATCTGCTTCATGTTGGCGACGCCCTTCTCTGCGGCCGCGCGGGTCTGGCTTGAGATTGTTTTCGCCTGGCGCGCGTGATCGGCGTTGTGCCGCGTGGTGGAGGACATTTCTTCGAGCGATGCGCTGGTTTGCTCGAGTGAGGCGGCGTGTTCGCTGGCGCCTTCCGCAAGGGATTGGCTTTGCGCTGAAAGCTGGAACGCGGCTGCGCTGACCTGCTCTGCCTCGCTGTTCAACGCCTGGGCGACACGCTTCAAGGGAGTTGTCAGTTGAAGGTGAATGACAACGCCCGTGAGCGCCCCCAACGCTGCAATTAGAACGAGCGCGGTCCAGACACTTGTCGAAGTATTGGATTTTTGCAGGTCCTCCTCGAACCGGGTCCATGCGGACTGCGCCGCTTTCAGCGCGTCCGTGGAAAACTTCATACTCATCACGCCGCAAACCTGGCCTTGTTTCCAACCCTCGTGGCATTCGATGCAGGAGCGGTCGGAAGGAATCGAGCGATACATTTCGAAAGAGTTCTCCGTTCGCCGCTTGATCATCTGGGCCGATCCGATCAATGCTCCCTGCAGCTCCGCCGGAAGCGTCTGCTTCAGCCGGGAAGGATCCGAAGAGTAGGCTGCCTTGCCGTTTGCATCGAACAGCGACACCTCCTGCAATCCCTGGACGTTTCGCTGGGCAATGAGAATTTTATCAAACTTGTCCATCTCACCTTCTGCCATGGCATCGATGAGCGGCGCATAGGTTGCCTGTTGAAGTTTTTCAACCCAACTCCAGTGCTCTCCCTCTTCAGCCGAGCAGATCTCCGATGCGAAGCGCTTAACCTCGCTTCCGTTTCGCCAGTGCTGAAAAAGAGCCGATCCCAAATAGACCGACAGCAGTCCGGATAGCAGTGCCAGTGACAGTTTCGTCTGTATTTTCATGACTCAAATCATTTGGCGCTGCTGCACGGGTCGCTTGTTTATCGCTTCTCCGCGCTATGCACTAAACTTGCTCTGCCTGGCCGATGGCCTTGAGCAGCGATTCGTTTTATCGACGCTTCGGGCCCAGATCCGGGGCTTGAGGCGACAGGCGTTGTGGATGCGGAATCATCGGCTCCAACCAACTCTCGAAGTTTGTCTACAGAGCGGGTCATGCTTTCGGCCTGGGCGCGTAGTTCCTCAGCCGCGGCGGCGCTCTGTTCGGCACTTGCGGCATTGCCCTGCGTCACCCGGTCCATCTGGCTCACCGCGGCATTAATCTGGGAAATTCCCTGGGTCTGCTCGCGAGAGGCGCCCGCAACTTCAGAGATCAGTTCGTCGACCTGATGAATCTGCGAAACGATCTCATTCAGCCGTGCGGCGACTTTGCCGCTGATTTCCACGCCTTCGCGTGTTCGGCTTAGAGATTCTTCGATTTTCGCAGTGGTTTCTTTGGCCGCCTGCGCGCTCCGCTGTGCCAGGTTCCTAACCTCATCAGCAACCACGGCGAATCCCATTCCCGCTTCACCGGCACGGGCAGCTTCCACCGCTGCGTTCAACGCAAGGATGTTTGTCTGGAAGGCAATCTCATCAATCGTTTTGATGATCTTTGCAGTTTCGTCGCTCGACAATTTGATGGCATCCATCGCCACGGTCATTGCGTTCATGTCGAGTGCGCCCTTGTCGGCGCCGGAACGGGTGTGTTTCGCGAGTTCGCTCGCCTTTTGCGCATTCTGCGCGTTCTGTTTCGTGAGGGAGGACATTTCCTCCAGCGAAGCGCTGGTCTCCTCGAGGGCTGCGGCCTGTTCACCCGCGCCTTCTGCAAGAGATTGTCCCGCTGCCGCAATCTGGCCCGATGCGGTATGGGTTTGCTCGGAACCGTCCTTGACCCAGGCCACGATTTGGCGGAGAGGGCGGACGATTCCGCGGGTGAGTAACAGCCCGATTGCTGTTGCAAAGAGAATTCCAAGACCAGCAACGGCCATCACCCACGTGAGAACGGATTGCTGCGCGCGACGCATCTGCGCGAGCACATCTGCAAAGTCATCCTCATAGGCTCCCGCGCCAATGACCCAGCCCCAAGGCGCAAAGCTTGTCACAGCCGCGAACTTCGTCCTCGCTGTCGGATCGTTTGGATTTTTCCAGGGATATGTCTCTACCTCGGACGATCCATTCCTGGTTTTCAAACCCTTTTCGATGATCGACTGGATGAACAACCGGCCGTTGGCATCTTTTGCTTCCCAGAGGTTCTCACCGTCGCGCTTGCCTCCTTGCGAAACAATGTATCTGCCTTTCTGGTCGCCTTGAGTGCCTACAACAAAAACGTAACCGCTTTTTCCGACCTGGATTTGCGTAATCGCCTCATGCAATTCGCGGTTGATCTGCTCCAGACCGATTCCGACATACAGCATTCCGATGACTTGCGTCTTTGCGGTATTCCAAATCGGTTCATAAATTGCGGCGTGCCATTCCTTGACCACGAACGCGCGGCCGCGGTACGTATCGCCTGCGAGAACAGCGGCGACCACTGCGTTCGGAGTGCCATCGGGATTGCGAGCGGGGATGAATGTGCCGACCGCCCGTGTGCCGTCCTCCTTGAGGACGCTCGTGGAAACCCGGAGCATGTCGCCGGCTTCATTGATGCGCTGGAAAATTGTGCAATAGTCGCGGGTCAGGCGCCGCGTATCATCAACGACAACCGCGGTTTCGTTGGTGGTCGTGATCTGGCCGAGCCACTTGCTTCCTGCGCGCATCCTGGGAAGCGCCAGCGCGACCTTCTCTTTTGTGAATTGATTCACGGCTTCCCACGGAATCGTTTCCTCCGACAGATTCAGGCCTCCCGCTTCCTGGACGAGCTGTTGAGCGACTCCGAGGCTGTGGGTCAATCGCTTTTGGTTGCGCGATTCGGTGCTGGCGCAAAGCCAATAAACAGTGTGAACGATTTTGGAGCCTTCGCTCACCGCCTGGTCGCGGATTGTTCCGCGGATCTGTCTTTCGAGCTTTTGTTGTTGCACGAACACCGCCGCCAGGACAGCGATCGTTGTCACCACCGTCAGCCCGACCATTGGAAGAACTATCTTTCCGGTTAGTTTCATTGGGTTTTACGGGAGTTAAAAATCGCGGAAATCGCCTTCCAGCGGTATTTCCTGCGTTCGATCTTTTTTCCCTGCGAGCTGCAGGGATTCATCTCGCGCCTTCGGGGCCGTGCGGCTTATTGGTTGCAAGGGAATCGACGTGGTGGACGGCCGAACTGCCTTCGGCTGAACGGGCGCGGCAGGTCCCCGGGATTCAACTGACTGGCCGACGAGGTTCAGCAGTTCACTCACGGAAGCTTTCATGGTCTCCGCCTGCGCATTCAATTCTTCGGCGGCGGCGGCACATTCCTCTGCGCTTGCGGCGTTGTTCTGCGTGACCTTGTCCATCTGGCCCACGGCAGTGTTGATCTGGGAGATCCCCTGCGACTGCTCGCGCGAGGCTCCTGCAACTTCAGCGATCAATTCATCCACCTGCCGCACCTTGGCTGTGATCTCGTCAAGGGCAGAGGCGACGCGCGCGCTGATGTCCACACCCTGTGCGGCGCGAGTCAGCGAGCCCTCAATTTTCGCGGAGGTTTCTTTCGCGGCCTGCGCGCTGCGCTGAGCGAGATTTCTAACTTCATCAGCGACGACGGCGAAGCCCATCCCCGCCTCCCCAGCTCGCGCGGCCTCAACCGCAGCGTTCAGCGCAAGAATGTTGGTTTGGAATGCAATCTCATCAATTGTCTTGATGATCTTTGCGGTTTCGTCGCTGGAAAGCTTGATGGCATCCATGGCCGCAGTCATGGCCTTCATTTCATGAGAACCCTTGTCGGCCGCCGAGCGTGTTTGTTTGGCAAGCTCCGTCGCTTTCTGGGCTGACCCGGCATTGTGCCGGATCATTGATGACATTTCTTCCAGCGAGGCGCTTGTCTCCTCGATGGATGCCGCCTGCTCGCTCGATCCTTCGGCAAGCCCCTGGCTGGCGGAGGAAACTTCCCGCGCTGCGCCTGCGGTATGATCTGAGCCGAGCGACAATGCGTTGGCGACATGGCGGATGGGCCTCGTAATAGAGCGCGTCACGAGCAGCCCCAGAACCGCGGCAAGCACCACGCCAATCAAAACCGAGGCGAGGCAGAACGCCTTTTGGAACGCAGCATCTCTCCTGCCGGCAGCGACTTCTTCAAGCGCGCCTCTGCGGTGCGACTGCACGAGCCGATCGAGTATGGCAAGCGCGGCATCATGGGTTTCTACAACCGGCCCAAGAACATCTTGGTGGATTCGGTTCTGCAGGTCGCCGGCTTCCTTTACGGACGTCCGGACAATCTCGAAATGCTTGAAGACGTCCTGCATCGCAGCCGTCAGCTCGGTGTCAAAACTCGCCTGTGCCTCGGGAGTTTTGTTCTCGGCGGTGAGGCGTTTTATCTTGGCGACGGCTTCGTGGAACGCCTGGTGTGGCACAGCGAGGGCGCGGACTTGAGACGCGAGGGTTTGGTTCCCGGTCGTAAAGGATGTGAGCCACTTGCCACAGTTGCACGCTGAAGAGTCGGTTCCGCCTTCAAAGGTCGAATCGGACGAACGGAGCAATTCCAGAACCTTCCTTGCAACTATGTGATGATCCTTCGTGCATTGTTCGATCGTATAGGCGAGTTGAGCCGCGTCCGGGATTCCTGCGGCATCGTATTGCTTGCACAACTCGATGATCTTGGTGTTCTCCGTGCGCCAGGCATCCCATGCAGGAGTGAACTGCTTCCAGATTGCGGTCTCCTCAGGCGTTTGGGGCAGGGCTTCGAAAGCCTTCCAGGCTGCCTGGTAGCTCTCACGGGATTTGACAAGGTTCTCATACTGCTGTTTGCGCATTTCGTCCGGCAGACCGGGAATGGCAAGAGTGCGGACTAATCCCTTGATCGTTTCGCTTTCGGATTTGATGATCATCAGGTTATCGACTGTCGGAAGGCTTTCGACTCCGAGCCGCTGCACGATTCGCGTGCTCTGGATGGCGCCGTAATACCCCACGATTCCGACGGCAACGGTGATAATTGCAACGGCAAGGAAGGACAGAAGAAGCCGGGTCCCGAGCTTCAGGTTTTTAAACATAGCAGTGGCAATGAAAGGGTTGAGTTTGTTCTGAAAATTACAGAGAAGGCGGGTTCGTCTGGGTCGAAATTCGTGCGGCGGAGCAACGTTCGGCGCCCGTAATGACGCGATCAATGTCGAGCAGCACCTTCACAGCGCCTTTCACCTTCGCCATGCCTACGATGTATTCTGCGTGGATCTCCGATCCGAAGTCCGGGGTTTCCTCGATATCGGCGGGGGGAATGTTTGTGACTTCTTCGACACCATCAACAATCAGTCCCATCTGGGTGTTCTTGCCGTCGGGCAGCGTCACTTGCACCACCACGATGCAGGTCAGATCGGTTTCGCTGGCGTGGGGGAATCCAAAACGCAGGCGCAGATCCATCACGGGGATGATTTTCCCGCGCAGGTTGATGACCCCGCGGACATAGGCCGGCATCTGGGGGACATCCGTGATGTTTGTGAGGCGGATGATCTCACGCACCTTCAGCACGGCGATTCCGTAGGATTCACCATGCAACGTAAAGGTCAGGTATTTTCCTGCCAGTTTGCGGACATCGCTCGACAATTCTTTTTGGGCTTCAGCCATAATCGGACTTTCTTCTGTTCTCAATCAGGGGACACCGCGTGAAGGTTCATCGGGCGGTCGAGCGCGGGCACTCACACCGAAATTGTCTTAAACCGACCGCTTATTGCCAGCCGGTCGGATGGGTGAGAATTGGGAGGGAGGGAACTTCTTCTCTTCTATTGCTGTGTAAAAGGGGGAACCGCAATTTCGGGGCAATAAATTGCAAGCGTCGCGCAGCGCCGTTGACCGGAATCCGTATGCTACACGGCAATATATGGTCGCAATGCAGGACAACGCGCTGGAACAGTCCCAGCGGATTCAAGTGGAAATGGGCGCCGCCGGCACCGTGAAGGTGCGCGTCGAAAGTTTCGACCCGAAGCTCGGCTGGTACACATCCGCCTCGATTTGTCTGCCGCTGCACCAGGTCGCTTTGCTGGAACAGGCGCTCGCCGATATGCGCGACCACGGCTCGCCGATCGATCAAGCGGACGACAATATCCTTCCGTTCCCCGGCGAGCGGAAGGCAGCGTAAACGCCGAAGGAAACTAAACGCCGCACCTGCGCCCGGTCCTCAGGAAGAAGCTGCCTGCTGCTGCGCGGGCAACGCGGACTGCGCTATCCGAACTTTCCCAAGCAGCTTCTGCAATTCTTCCACGTCCTTGTCCTCGTCGAGGATGTGATTCTCCAGCATGAACTGGGTGGGCAGATGGGTGCAGACCTTGTGAGCGCGGGTATAAATCTCCACGGCGTTCTTCTCAACCACCAGGTCCATCTCCAGCATTTCTGTCACGTTCGTCGATTGCTGGACCTTGCCAATTTCAGCCGTCGGAACGCCGCCGAGATAAACGATGCGTTCGCCCCACATTTTGGCGTGGTTCAGCGATTCCTTAGCGTGATGCTGAAAAATCTCCTCGAACAGCAACTTGTCGCGACCCGTCAGCAGCATGCTGTGTTGGTTGTATTGAATCGCGGCCGTGTATTCCAGCGCGACCGCTTCGTTGAGCACATCAATTAACTCGTCGTGTTGAGCCATAATTTTCCTTTGATTCGAAGAATTCGCTGTTGGCATGCGGGTGTCAAAACTTAAGTGACCCCAATTTGCGGGAGCGATCTCCTGCTGCGGAGGCGCGAATAATCGTGAGCGGCTTACCTGACGTAATGCCGGATCGCAGTTTGCCACCATGGCGCGAGCGACTCCGCCGAGCGAATCCAGGCCTGGCGGTGCAGCCAGGGCATCACTTCGGCATCCGACAAAACGAGCGCCTTTTCCTTCCCCTCAAGCGATTCCGGCCCCTTGCGCAACAGCTGCTCGGCGAGCTCGCGCACTCGGGGTTCGCCCGCCCCCAGCTGTTTCAGGGCGCGGCTGTATTCAGGGTTCAACCCTTTTTCGCGCAGGAGCGATACGTGGATCGCATTGACGTAGGGATCCAGCACCACTTGGGCGATGCTGGCGTCGGGCAGCTTCGGCAATGTAGCGGCACTTTTTTCAAGCAACGCCATTCGCATGCGCAGCGTGTCCAATTCCGAAGGGGGCGCAGTTTCCTCCGGGGTCAGGAAAAGTCCGAGCGAACGCGCCTTTGCCCCGATGCTTGGGCGGCTCGTGACGACACTCAACGGGATCGACAACAACATGCCCGCCAGCACTGGCAGGAACCACCAAAACGCCGGTGGATCCAGGCGCCAGATGAGCCAGCCCCAAACAATTCCAAGAAGCGTATGCCCCAGGTGGGCGCGCACTGCGTTGGACCAGGTGATCCCGTTGGCTCCGCGTTTTTGAGGCCCCCAGTTCACACCGAGACCAAACAGAATCGTCGCCACAAATTTGGAATGCCACAGCATTTGCAGCGGCGCATGCAGCGATGAAAACAAGGTTTCGACAACGGCGCTGAGAGTGGCGCGGCGCAATCCGCCGAAGCTCTGCTTGCGCTGCCGGTCAAATGCGAGGTCGACCAGGGCCAGGACCTTCGGCAGGAACAGGACGCTCATGCAAATGCTGAAGATCAAAAATGCGTGCCCCGTCCCGCTGAGTTTCATGAAAGGCGTGAATGCCCGGACGGTCAGGTCCGAAAGCCGCGTGTATTCCTTGAACCACAGCGCCCAGTTGTAGGTCAGCAGGAAGAACAACCACAGCGGGCTGCCGAGGTAACCGAAGATTCCGAGCAAAAGATGAATCCGGCTGACGCCGCGCAACCCTCGGGCAAACAGCACCATGGCGTGCTGCAGGTTTCCCTGGCACCACCGCCGATCGCGCTGGGCGTTCTCAATCATGTCCTGCGGCTGCTCCTCGTAACTGCCCTCGAGATCGTAGGCGAACCACACCTGCCAGTTCTCTTTCAGCATCAACGCAGCCTCTACGAAATCGTGGCTCAAGATTTGCCCGCCAAAGGGTTTGCGTCCCGGCAACTGCGGCAGGTCGCAATAGTGCATGAACGGTTCTGTTCGGATGATCGCGTTGTGACCCCAATAATTGCCGAAGCCCTGGGTCCAATAGTTGAGGCCGGCAATGAAAATGGGCGCATACAGACGATTTGCGAACTGCTGAATGCGTCCAAACAGCGACTCGGCATTCACGAGGGCGGGAACGGTTTGGATCATGCCCACATGCGGATGGGTTTCCATCAGCTTGACGAGGTCGACGACCAGCTCGCCTCGCATGATGCTGTCGGCATCGAAGACAATGAAGTAGCGATAGCGGCGTCCCCACGTGCTGAGAAAGTCTCGAACATTGCCGCTCTTCTTGCCTTCGTTCGTGACACGGCGTCTATAATAGATGCGGCCTAACGCATCCAATTCGCGAACCAGTTCACACCAGCGTTCCTCTTCCTCGACCCACTTCGCGGGATCTGTGGAATCGCTGAGGATGAAGAAATCGAAATGCTCCGCCTGCCCTGTGCGTTCGAGCGAGAGATAGGTTGCCCGCAATCCTTCCATGATGCGCGCGACCTCCTCATTATAGGTCGGAAAAACGATGGCCGTGCTGACTCCGTCCAAGCTCTTGGAATTGTAATCTCCGAGCCGCGTGATCCGGGACGGATCGCCGATGACCCGCAGAATGAAGCCCGCTATTCCGTGCAGGCAGCCTATCGAGATCAACAGGAAGAGCAGGATGAAGAGAATCAGCAGGATCGTGCTGGAATTGTTCCACCCGCTGCGCCAGAGGAGGTCGGCAAAGAGCATCGCCACGACTGCCGTGAGCAGCATGGCGGCGGAATAAAACAGGAACACGCGCGCGCTGCGGCCCGCCGGCCTGGCGGGGTAGATTCTTGGGGTGTCCTTGACTGGTGCTGGCGAGGGCGCAACCATGAAATCAATCGATTGAAGGGATCACCTCATCTGGCAGGCGCCGCCGGGAAGTAATGCGTGTAGATGAAGAATGCGACGAGCAGCACCCCACACACGATCCAGATAAATGCCCATTTCTTGAACGGAAATTGAAAGTTCGACAGTGTTGCGATCGGTCCGAGATCCAGCGGACGCGGCGTCATTTTGGCGAGCTGAAAATCCGGCCCCGCCCTCAGATACGCCTCGCGCATCGCCGTGACGAAATCCTCGGGCCACGGCCCCGGCTTCAAGAACTGCTCCTGCCACTTGCCCGGCATGTCAGCAATCAACAACGCGAGCCGGCCCCGCGTGGACAGCATGTGATCCGTGCCTGCGGGCGATTCCTGCAGCACCTGCGCAAACCATTCGGTCACCACTGCGTCCATTTCCTCTGCCGCCAATTCCGTGGGATGGCGTTCAAGTTCCGTCTGGGCGCGCCGCATCGCACGCTTGAGGACATGGATGACTACCCGATTCAGCAGAACCTTGTTTCGGATGCGCAACGCATGGAAATAACTTTCCACTTTCGCGTAAGCGGCATTCCAGTCCTCAAGTGGACGTCCCGCAATCCGCCCCGGCTGCTCAACCGGCGCGTCCGGGGTGGCTAGAGCGGACTCCAGAGATAGGTCCATGTTTCGCTCAAAACCTCCTCTCCCTTTTTCAGCGTGCAGCGGATATCCACCGAATCCTTGTTTCCTTCCTTGGGCTTGATCGTCAGCATCACGCGCCAGCAAGCCTTGAACGGATTACGAAACACCTGCGCGTCCACGATCGAGGCGTTTTCGCTGCAGCTCGCAATCGCCTGCGGTGGCGCATTCTCCGCCAGCGTGTTGAGCTTGGGCCCGCTGAAATCAATTGAGAACTGGCGCGTGCTCGCATCGCGGGTCTCGGTGCCGACCCGTGTCGCAATCACCTTGTCCTGCCGCGCCAGCTTCATTTCGGCCTCATCGCGCGTCCAATAAAGCGTGTAACCGAAATTGTAAGGCTCCATGGGCTTTGGCTTCGTCTTTGGATCCCAAAAGGCAACGATGTTGTCCAACCCCTCGTAATGCGTGCTCAATTCCACAAGGTGAACATCGCCTTCGCCCCAAAACCCGTGCGGCTCAACCCACACATTGGGAACCTGATGATAGTAGTTGAACAGGTCCTGATACGCCGCGAAGTCGCGTTCCCGTTGCAACAGCCCGAATCCGCGAAGCTCCTTCGTCGCAAACTTCTGGTGCCGCATTTCCGTCGTGTTGTTCAGCGGCCGCCACAGAACTTCCCCGTTGCCCATCTGAATGAGAAGCCCGTCGCTGTCATGCACTTCCGGCCGGTACTCATTGAACCGCCGCTCCGACGCCTTTCCGAACCAGAACATGCTCGTCAACGGCGCCAGTCCAATGGTCTTGAGCGGTTTGCGATCGGGCGCAATGGCTTTCACGTTGGCCTCCTCGCGGAAATACACGCGCGCACGAATGTCGGCAATGGTGCTTTCTCCCGGCACGATCACCATTTCATAAGCTCCTGCGCAGCTCACGCTGTCCAGGATTGCAAAGAGCTTCAAGCGATCGTCGCCTCGAGAGGGTTTGCCCAGCCACCAGTCAGTGAAGATGGGAAACTCCTCCGTGCGATCCGACTCGCCTGAATCGATGGCCAGCCCCCGCGCGGATTGACCGTAGCGCTGTCCCTTGCCCAGCAGACGGAAATAACTGGCGCCCAAAAACGCACCCAGCTCATCCCACTTTCCGCGCTCGTTTAATTCATGGAGCAGGCGGAAACCCGCGTAACCCGTGTTCACCGGAATCTGCTTCTGGATGTTCAGGCTTCGATAATTGAACCAATCCTGCATGAAGCGAATGGGTTGCATCGCTGTCACGGTGAATTCGTTCAGATGCACGGGTTCTTCGTAGAGATATCCCGGATGAAAAAACTCGACGCGGAACGGAAGATCTTCGGCGCTCCAGAGTGCCTTGTCGTGCCGGAACTCAATCTCTCGATATTGATCGTAGTTTAGATTGGCAGCTTTGAGTACGTCGGGCAGGTCAGCGCGCGGGGAGCGGAATGGTTTTTGGGCGCGTTGCTCCGCCCGCTTCGCCACCCAGTCCAGCGTAATCTCCGCCGTCTCCTGCCGCGCGAATCCGTCCGCGGCAAGAACCAGTGATACAGCAATAATAAGGCAACGCAACCGCGTCATAAATGTGACCAAAGCAGAGCTTAATCGTCCTCCTTTGGCAAGAGCACGGGGGAAAGTGCCCATCGGGTCGTCGATTCAGAATACCGTTGCTAGGCTGGAAGCCCGACCGTAATCTCGCTTCACCGATGCATCCTGTTGTTTCACGAGCTAAGTCATCATGAAACCGAAGAAGAAGTCCGCAAAGAAGAAGGTTGTGTCGTTGCCCGCCGTGCCCCTCCGCGAGGCCCCGCCGCTCAAATCCACCAGCGCGCAAAAGATCCGCGAACCGCTTCCGGCCCGTGGCGTAAAGAGCCAATCGCAACCCGTCGCGGCCGCTTCACAAAAGGCTGCTTCCCCAAAAGAAACATCAGGTTCGAAACCTGCCTCAGAGGTTCGCAAAAAGCGTGTCGAAGGCGTGAAGGCGGCCGCTGCGCCCGTGCCCGAACCTGCTGCCGCAAAACCACCTCCGAAAACGGATCGTCCAACAAAGAAGCCGGAAGCGCCCGAAGTTCCGGCGCAATCGAAAGTGAAGCGGGTTGCGAGCAGGACGCCCGTTGCTCCGGTCAAAGTTTCGCCGATGAAGCGAAAGCTGTCTGCGAAGCTTCCGGCCCTTGTCCCGGAAAAGGCGAAGCCGGAATTGTCGTTGCCGAAGAAGCCGTCACCGCCGCCCGCTTTGCCTGCTGCCGTCGAGCCGAAGTTGTCGAAGCCAGCTCCTTTGTCTCCGGAACCAGGTGCTTCGTCCCCGTCAAAGTCCAGCCAGCGCTTTCCCGCCGCAAAGGCGCCGGCCCGGAAAGTGCCGGCAAAGATTCCCCCGATCCTCCTCGAAGGCGATCAACCGCAGACAGACGCTCCCAGCGGACCCGGCCAGCGTTACGCCGTCGCATATGGTTCGTCACGGGCATCGGGTGTGGAACCGGAACTGCCAAAAGCCTACGGCACGCAACAGTTGCTCGTGGCGGCCCGCGATCCCCATTGGCTTTACGTTCATTGGGATCTTACGGACGACCAGCTGCGGCATTATGTGTCCGCGTCACTTGAGCGAAACCTTGTTCTCCGCATTCACGCAGGATCCCTTTCCGACAAGGCGGAGCAGGAGATTCAACTTGCGCCCGAAGCACGCCACTGGTTCGCCCACGTGGAGAGGGCGGGAGCGAAGTACTTCGCGCAACTCGGATATTACGGCAAATCGGGCAGGTGGACCGTGGTGGCAAGTTCGTCGGCGACACTGACTCCGCCCGACTCGATGGCCGAAGAGACAACGGCGGACTTCGCGACGATTCCTTTCGAAGTGCCGATGGAGAAACTTCTGTCGCTCGTGAAGGAAGCCTTGGAAGAAAATGAACCGCTAGCCGAGGCGCTTCAGGAGGTGCGCATTGAAGAGCGGCCGGATTTACCCGAATTCCCGCACCATTCGGCGTCCGCGCAGACCGTTTCCACCCGAACCCCAGACGCCGCACCGGCTGCGAGCGACGCTGCATGGACTCCATCGCAGGAGAAGGCGCTTGCCGAGATCATCAGCATGGATCATGTGCGGCGTGTTTGGATGGGCTCGATGGAAATTACTGAATTGATTCGCCGGCGCGTCGTACAGGAACTTGCGGAAGAGTCAGCAGCACAACGCGGCAAACCTGGCGCAGCACCCACATCGCCGACCCCGCAAGGGGCAGTCCACGCGGAGGCGAAGGCTGTCACGAGTCCCTATGGGCTGCAGCCGCGGGAAAGAGGTTTCTGGTTCAACATCAATTCTGAATTGATCATTTACGGCGCCACGGAGCCAGACGCGCAGGTCACGATTGCAGGACGCCCCATTCGGCTCCGATCGGATGGAAGCTTCAGCTATCGCTTTGCACTCCCAGACGGAAATTATGAACTGCCGGTAGTCGCCGTATCGTCGGATAAAACAGACGGGCGCGCCGCAGAACTGGCATTTGCCCGGACAACGGAGTATCGCGGTGATGTCGGCACGCATCCTCAGGATCCGAATCTGAAACGTCCAGAGCCCGACGCGCTGTAAGCCGATTTGCCGCGCCGCATGTCGAATGAAAAGAGCCATTCGAAACCTGATCCGGTTTGTGGCAGTGGCGCTCGTCGTCATTGGCTGCCTGCTGTGCACGCTTGAATTTATGCGACAACGCGCTGGCGATGCTGATGCAGCTGCGAGCAAGTGGATCCCGGGGGGAGCCTTGCTGGTGGCGGGTGTCATCTGTTTCGCGATCAGTGCGCGTGTTGCCGAATATTTCAGCGACGATGATGAGGACGATGGTTCAATTGAGATTCCTCCGGAAACTTGAGAATTGACATGCAAGGTTATCTCTCTCTCGTTCTCCATGCGCATTTGCCGTTTGTGCGGCATCCGGAACATCCACGGTTCCTTGAAGAAAGCTGGCTCTTCGAGGCCATAACGGAGACCTACATTCCATTGTTGAAGGTGCTTGAGGGCTGGCAGCGCGATGGCATGCAGGCGAGGCTCACCCTGACGCTCACCCCCACGCTTTGCGCGATGCTGCTCGACCCGCTGCTGCAGGAGCGTTACGAACGGCACCTCAAGGAGTTGATCGAACTGGCTGAAAAGGAAACGCATCGGACGCATTGGGATGCCGGGCTGAATTCCCTCGCCGAAATGTATCTGCAGCGATTCAATGCCGCCCACGAGAGTTATCTCCACTACGGC
Source organism: Verrucomicrobiia bacterium (assembly GCA_035629175.1). Classification (NCBI taxonomy): domain Bacteria; kingdom Pseudomonadati; phylum Verrucomicrobiota; class Verrucomicrobiia; species Verrucomicrobiia bacterium. The sequence continues at coordinate 55,932 of DASPIL010000070.1, forward strand.
CGGAATCTCGTACGCGCGTTTCGCGAATTGCAGGACGCGGGAGTGCTGGAAATCATCACCTGTGCTGCCACGCATGCGCTGCTGCCCCTCCTCGCGGGCCATCCGCCTTCGATCCGCGCCCAGATCCTCATCGCCCGCGATCATTATCGAATGTGTTTCGGCAAAGATCCACGCGGCATCTGGCTGCCGGAATGCGCGTATGTCGCAGGGGTCGAGAAGGTGCTGCAGGAGGCGAACATCCGCTGGTTCATCACGGATACCCACGGTGTGTTGCATGCGCGCCCGCGACCGCGCTATGGCGTTTTCGCACCCATCTACACTCTGAATGGCATTGCCGCGTTCGGCCGCGACCTTGAGTCCGCCAAGCAGGTTTGGAGCAAGGATGAAGGCTACCCTGGCGATCCTGTGTACCGCGATTTTTACCGCGACATCGGGTTCGACCTGGACCTCGATTACGTGAAACCGTATCTCCCCGCGCCGGATCAGCGGGGGTTCACGGGGATTAAATATCATCGCATCACGGGCGGCACTTCGCAGAAATCGGTCTACAATCGCGCCGTCGCGGTTCAGCGCGCCGCCGACCATGCGCAGCACTTCCTGCTGGCGCGGGTGGCTCAAATGGAGAAGCTCGCGTCGATCCTCGACCGCCCTCCGCTCATCCTCTCGCCATATGACGCCGAGTTGTTCGGACATTGGTGGTATGAAGGACCGGAGTTCCTCGATTATTTCGTGCGGAAAGCATACTTCGACCAGAAGGTCTTCACGCTGATTTCGCCGGATGAATACCTGAAGCAGTTTCCGTCAAACCAGGTGGCGGAACCGAGCGCGTCGAGTTGGGGCGAGGAGGGATACTGGCGTGTCTGGTTGAACGAGACGAATGAATGGATTTACCCGCACCTGCACATTGCGCAGGAGCGGATGACCCAGCTCGTGCGGAGGTTCCCTTCACCTACTCCCCTGGAACATCGGGCTCTGACCCAAGCCGCCCGCGAGCTCCTGCTCGTGCAATCCAGTGACTGGCCCTTTATCCTCCGAACTGGCACCAGTCCGAACTACGCCCGCCGCCGCGTGAAGGACCATCTCCTTCGGTTCATGGTGTTGCACGACCACCTGCTGAGCGGTGATGTCGATCCACAGTGGCTTGAGGAAATCGAAGCCAAGGATAATTTGTTCGATACGATCAATTACTATTACTGGGAATAGGATTCGATCAGTGGCGCCTGCTATGGAATCACGCGCGGGCGCGGCGCTTTGACAAAGGTGGTCTCTCGGAGGTAAATCGGTTCCAATCGTTCGCCCGGTGCCGCCTCGTTTCGCTGCAATGCCAGCAGCGCCAGCTGGCTTGCCGATGCAAACACCACTTGCCCTTGTTGAAACCATCGCGTCACTTCCGGTCCAATCAGCATGCAGCCAGATTGCGCGAGCTCTTGCGCTTCAATGACGGATGCGATCCGCAGTGGCGACAATTCGGCGGCGCCTGATTCGCTCATCGAATAAACGGCGAGATACAGCTCCCCGCGCTGGGCATCAATCACAACAGCGGCGGTTCCGCGCAACCCATTTGCGTGAGCCTTCGCGGCGATTGCTTCAGCGCTGCTGATGCCGAGCAACCGCACACCATTCGCGAGTTGCCATCCCTGCGCGAGAGCGAGCGACGCGCGGATTCCCGTGTAGGACCCGGGCCCCAGTCCAGCAACCACACAGTCGACGTGCTGTCGATCCAAACCGGCGCCTTGCAGTGCTTCCTCAATCATCTCGAGAGCGCGCGTGGTGCGAGGATCGCTGTTGATCACCTCGAATGGAGTTCCCGCGCGGGAGGCGGCCACGCTCCGCTGGTTTGAGGAAAAATCAATGGCCAGAATATTCATAGGAGATGCGGCGTTCCGTTTCGGCTACCGTTTCAATACGCACGGGATGCACGTTCGCGGGAAGCGGGCCGTGAGATTCCGAAAACCAGCGTTCCGCCCACTCAATGACGCTTACCCCGTCAGGATCCAGATACTCATGAATTCCGGCCGATAGCAGTTGTTCACGCGTTTCGAGGCGGTAGAGGTCCAGGTGGAACAGCGTGAGGCGTCCGCCTTCATAGACGTTGACGAGCGTGAAAGTGGGAGAATGAACTCGTCCGCTGAAGCCAAGCCCGCGCGCTATTCCGCGCACGAGCTGGGTCTTGCCCGCGCCGAGGTCACCGCACAGGGCGAAGACTGTCCCTCGTTCCGCATCGCGCCCCCAGCATTCGCCGAGCGCTTCAGTTTCCGCAGGTGAGCGCGTGATCCGCTCCGTCTCATCCATCGATTGCAAATCCACGCAAAGTGGATACAACGAAAGGGATGTGCGAAGCAACCCAGCCGGTCGCAGCAGCAAAGTTTTGAACAGGAGGTCGCAGAGGAAGCAGAGAGTTGCGAAAACAACTGCCCAGGCCTCTGATTCCCATTTTCCGCCTCTGCTACCTCTGCTTGCTCCTGTTAAATGCGTTTTTCCCTTGTTCAGCCGAAGTGTTCGTAACCGGGCAGATCGAGGCGTTGATGGCCGTGCTTGTCGCGCAGTGCAATTCCTTCACCCCTGATAATCTTCCCGATGCACGTCAGTTTCAGCTCTGTAAAGCGCGCGCGCCAAGCATCCAGGAGCGGAACTGCGTCCTTGCTGGCAACAGTAAACAAGAGCTCGAAATCCTCCCCGTCGGTCAGCGCTGCAAGCAACGGCGGCTTGGCGGGAGATTCTGCCCTCGACAACATCCGCGCCTCGCGGGTGATCGGAATCGATGCCGTCAACAGCTCCGCCCCCACCTTGCTGGCGTTCAGGATGTGCTTGAGATCTCCCGCCAGACCGTCGCTCAAGTCGAGCATGGAATGAATGCAGAAGTTCTCGGCAAGCCACCGTGCTTCGGCGAGTCGCGGCTCGAACGCCAGATGTTTGCCCGCCAGTGAACCGCCCAATTCACCTGTCACAAAGATCGCGTCACCTGCCTGAGCGCCAGATCGGAGAACCGCCTTGCCACGAGGAACCGAACCGACCACGGAAACGGAAATCAAAAACCGTTCGGGATTAGTGGTGGTTTCGCCACCCACGATCGCAACCTCATGACGCCGCGCGAGGGCGTTGATGCCGGCGTAAATCCCGTCAACGCGCGCGAGATCAAATTGCTTCGGCAGGGCAATCGTAATCACCGCCGCTGTCGGGGTTCCCGCCATCGCTGCAATGTCACTCAAGCAACGCGCCAGCGCCTTGTGTCCCACGCTTGCGGGATCTGCGTCGGGAAGAAAGTGAATTCCTTCCACCACGGCGTCGGTCTTCAGCAGCAGCAGGCGATCGGGCAGGCCGAGATCCAGAACGGCGCAATCGTCGCCCGGACCATTGACCACTGTCCGGTTCGACGGCAACGAGCGGGTAAGCCGCGCAATGAGTTCAAACTCTTTCATGTGGGCGCAACGACACTGTGTGGATCCAACAGGAACAGCATGACGAAATTTGCAGTGTTGAGCGCCACGTGCGCCGCAACTGGTGCCGCGAGATTGCCCGTGCGTTCATAAAGCCAGATGAGCACCATCGCGAAAAATGTCAGGGGCACAAAGACACCAAGGTTGCCGTGGATCAGCCCGAAGAGAATAGCCGTGAGCCATACTGCGATCCTCGGGAATCCGAGTTGTTTGATGAATGGATAGAGCACCCCACGGAAGAGCAGCTCTTCCGCGAGCGGCGCGAAAACAATGGCGGTGAGGCCCATTACGGCACGCGACATCCACGTGTTTGCGGCGCGCAACACCTGGACTGCTTCCTGTTCTGACGGCGGAACTCCCACCAGTTCCAGGAGCCTGGCGGAAAGCAAATGCATCACGCCCATCAGCGGCACCGCCGCCAATCCCGCGAGGACTCCGAGACCAATCGCCCTTCCCGAGCTGTTGCGAAGTCCGAAAGCCTCGACCCAGCCGGTCGATTGTTCGCGAAGAAAATGGTGGATCAACCAGACCGTAGCTCCCTGAAAGCAGACAAGCGTCACGACAATTTTCCAAACATTCGGAACGCTGGCGGGGTCCGCCTCCGAACCGAAACGCCCGGCGATCCAAATCAGCAGCAGTCCGACGTAGAAACTCGCGAGCAAGGTGCCGAACGTGCGGACCATTCCTTGATCGCTCCAGCCGCGGCGCAGCAGGTAGAGCACGACACCCAGGAGCGCAGTCGCTCCCCCGACCGCGCCGAGGTAGACGGTATTGTAGTTCTGCGGCTCGCGAAAATATTGGATGAGCGCGACTGCGCACGCGCTCATGAATACCGCGCATACGACAACGCTCGCGCCCAGGCGAACCGTCGCGTCAAACTTCCAGGGTTGTCCCGGCAACATGCCCGCAAGCTAGAGAAGCGGCCCGTCGGAGACGAGTCCAGAGCGTCACCCAAATTTTTCCAGAGGCTCGGCTCCGATGGTCCCCAACAGCGACTCCAGGTGTTCCGGGGTTTGCACCCGTTCGAGGGTGTCGCGGGCCTGTTGCAATCGCTCCGCGATATTGAGCCGCCTGACTTCCTCCGCATAGCTCACGCGGCGAACGAAACGTTCCAGGTACTCGACATGCCGGGTCCAAAGGCGGATATCCACCTGTTGCTTCGCTTTGAGCCGCGCCTCATACCACTCGCTTTCAAGCAGCGATTCCCGCGTGAACAGCGCGCGAACGTCGGGATGGTTGAGCCCTTTCCCTTTCCATTCATCGTGCAGCATGATCGTGAGCAGCGCCTGGAGTGGCGGGCACGCCTGGGCGAAGCTGCCGTCGTCGAAATATGCCTTCGCCACGCGCTTCTGCGTCGCAACGATGTTTTCCATTCCATCAACGAACACATCGAGCCCCTGCAACTCGGGCCGCAGCATGGAGTCGGTGAAGACTTCGTGCGGATGGTTGAAGACGCGGCCGAAGAAGGCGCGAACGAACTGGGCATTGATGCGATACCCGAGGCGGCTTGCGAGCACCTTTTTGCCCTGGTATTCGAAATCCTCACACTTCTCCAGGAATCCGTTGCGGATCAGGAATTGCGGATCGCGCTCTTCAGGACGCAGGCGGCACCACAGTTCGGGAACCAGCAGGCTCACGTCGTGATCCACCCGCACCTTCGGACCGACATACCCGGCCGCCGTGACAAACCCGTGATGACCCGTAAGCAGCCAGGACACCAGGGCATTGTTCAGATCAATGATCGGCGGCAACGCGTTGAACGGACCTTTCGTGAGCGCGCCTTCTGATCCCGCGCCGGTCGTGGAGGGCGATTTGCCAGTCATGCTGCAAATGAATTCCATGAACAGCTCGGGCAGTTCGAAGTAATGGATCGGATTGAACACTGCGAGCGGCCGAATACCAGGCTCAGGTGGATTGTTCCGGCGCCCGGGCAACACCGCTCCAACCGGCGTATACAACGGCTTGTCTGCCGAAAGCCGGCGCCGGAGTTTCCCCGAAACCTGGGCCAGATAACTTTCAACGGGTTTCATCAGGTCCGGACGCACCTGGAGGTATCGCGGATTCTTGCTGGGTTTGCCCTCAACCAGGCGTGGGTTTGCCGTGGAAACGAAGAATCCCGGTTTCCCGGTCTGGGCCACATCAAGAATCAGACGCCGCATCGGCTCGGTGAACTGATGCAGCCCGATCGTGTCATTCAACAGTTCGCGCGCATATTCCACCGTCAGCGGCTGGTAATTGGAGAAGAAGTTGTCCGTGCGGACAAAATCCGCCTCCGTCATCTTGTCGTAACCCCGATGGATGGCATCATCGGGACGTTGGAACAGGCGCAATTCGCAGTTCGTAACGAACTTCACCGCGGCCGACGAATCACCCTCGGAAAGTTCCTTCAACGCAGCCGACGGCACAACGATGGATGCGGTGATGTCGTCCTCCATCTGGATCTTCAGGGAAGGACTGAAATCCTTGCGCAACCCGAACGTGCGCCACGACCCGTCGGAATCGAAGCCGACGCGCAGGTGCGTGGTGACAAGCTTTCGGTTGTCACACTTTAATTCGTTGCCAGGCGTGCCGTTGATGATATCGACGCTGAAATGCTCGCGCCAGTTGGCGCCCCATTCGGGTTCATAATAACGCTTTACGACGAACACCAGTTCTTTCAGGTATTGCGGCGTATTTTCCAGCCATTCATTGAACTCGGGCTTGTAGTTTTGATCGTCAGGCGTAAGCAGCTTGATCACCGATCCCAGGGAGCGTTCCGCGCTGAGGATCGGCCGCTTGTCCACGCGCGATGGATCCTTGAAGCGATCGCCGTAGTCCCGCTGAATGAGCTCCTGGACCGTGTCGAAGTCCTTTTTGAAATCAGCCACAAACACTGGCCCGGTCAGGATGGCGTCCGTAATCGGTTTTGAGATTTCGGATTTGCCGCCGCCGGAAACGGTGCACGGTTTGTGGCACAGAACGCCTTCGGCGACGGTGCCGACGAGGCGCCAGGGACGATTTTCGGAGGGCCGTTCCATGCGCACTTTGTAGCCCGAGGGACGAACGTAGGTGCGATTGGGAACGAGCGGGATGGCTTGCTCCTCTTTGCCGCGAAGCCATAGAACCTTTTGCAAATGGAGGTCGAAGCGCGCGTCCTCGGGCACGTAAAAGACCTCAGGAAAGGTTTTGTCGACGGCGTAACCCTCAGGCTTCACCTCAATGCGATCCCCCAGGAGTTTCGTCACCTGGCTGAACGAATGCCCCTTCTGCTTGACGTGCAGCTCGCCGCTGAATTCATCCCCCAGGTCGTAGCTCTGGAACACTAGCGCGCCGCCCGCGTGTTCCTCCTCGCACGAACCGAACAGGTTTGCGGCGTAACTGATTTGCGTTTTGACCTCCTTCTTGCAGTAGCCGAAGTAGTTGTCCGCAATGAGGGTCACGACAATGCCGCTCTGATCGCGGCAGGTGAGCTTGAAGGCAGTGCCGTTGTTGTAGAGTTCCCCCGCATCGCGCCAGCACATGCCATCGCGGCGCTGTCGTTCTGTTGCGTCCTTCCACTCCGGCAGGCCGGCCTCCTTCTTGGTGACCTTGATCAGGTGAGGCGCGAGGATCACGCAACCTGTGTGGCCCGTCCAATGTTCTGGATCCAGTCCCGCGTCGTTCTCGGGGAGATCGGGATCGCCGCCATTGCCGAAGATGCTTTCAACAAAATCGAGGTTGCTGACCAGGTTGCCGGGGGCGAAGAAGCGAACCTCCATGCATTTCTGCGGCGTGTAGCCTGGAACTTCCGGGCAGACAATCGGGCGCAACAGCAGCGACACAAAGCATTCAGCCTGGCGCGGCTGATTCGCCGTGAACGGAAGCCGCATGATCTCGGCCGGAGGCTGCAAGGCGAGCTGCAGCATTTTTCCGAACACGGCCTTCGGCACCGCAATCTTGTCATCGGGCACGGGTAGTCCGCCCTCGGCGACGTGGAAAATTCCCTGTGTGGTGCGCCGATCCGCCTTCGGATTGTGCAGCACGCCCTGTTTGACTCGATAGGAATTCAGGATGCCGGATACAAATTCGTCGCCATCCACGGGCAGCGAAAGCACGCGTGCCATCCCCGGGCGGTCGAGCGAAAGCGTGTGAAGCGGCAGGCGGGCGACGGGAATTTCCTGGAGGTAATCGTAGAGGAAGGTCTGGATTCGCTGATCGGCTGGGCAGAGATGATTGGACAGGAGCCGCTCCATTTCCCGGTTTTGGGCGATCAAGGAGGAGACGATATCGCGGAGGGCTTCGTTCTGCCGTGTGGGCACCGGCGCAAAACCGAGCATGGCCAGCTTGACGTTGATGTATTCGATCAGACGATCGACGTCCGTCTGGCTCGTAAAAGTATTCGCAAGAGTCATTGCCGCAAACCTGACGCAGGAGTGTGATGCATTTCAAGCGCGATCAGTCCGCATTTATTGCAATAATTCCACGCATTTTGCTGTAGGGGGCGCAGCGTCGACGCGGCTTTACGGGTGAAATGTGCGTAAATCGAAGAAATACTGCGAGCCAGGACCGCAGCCTTCGGGCTGCTTCATCGGCGGACGTGCGCTTATCGTGGGAAACGCGCCTAGGTTTTATCCAGCCGATGCCATGGGGCTGCGTGGCCGCCAACCTTGCATCAGCGCCCAGTCCACCTATCAAACGGAGGAGACGATTTAAACGCTCCACTGTCAGGAGCACTTGAGAATCCATCAAAGACTGGCGGGAAGCTCACGGCATTTTCAGAAGTCCAGCTCAGGAAGCGCCGAAGCGCGAATAGTTCCCGCAGGGTGTTCAACACAGTTGAACCGAGGGGGATTCCGGCGCATGCCTAATCAGGGCGCCCGCGTTCGCAAAAACTGTTGCGGATTGGCATCAATCGGCATGGTCAGCTCCCATATTCCCGATTCATCAATGACATTCGTTTCCAATGCAGTCCAATGTTGCAGGTTCGTTGAGCTTTCGATCCGAATCACTTGCCCGTTTGTGCTGGCGTAAATCACGCGGAGAACCCCGTTCGAGATTCCTTCCGCCGTGAAGGTATGCAACCCATACGCAGTGAAATCAACACCGAACCGATCTGGTCCGAACGTGAGAGTTTTCGCCGCTGGAATGAAGGAGAAATCAGGGTGAAAGGGTGTGACCACGTGATTGCCCGAGGGAATGCCTGCGCTCGTATACTGACCAGCTATGGTTTCGATGCTGGAGCCGTCGATTTGCAGGAAGACTTCGTCGTTCAGCGTCGCGCCTCGCACTGTGCCGGTTAACACGTAAGGCGGCGACGATTCGAAAGATCCCATGTCTGCCCGCGAACCGAACGGACGTGCCCGGCCTCTTTGATCTGTCTGTGGAAAGGTCGTTGGGCTTGCTGCGTCAAGGGCAGGGCTTTCTGTTAACAGCGGGACAGTTGCGTTTTCTCCTCCATAGCTGCCCAAGGGTCCGAGCTTGGGATCAATATTGCTCAAACTGCCAGGGGCAGAAAGACCACAACTCCCGTCTGAACACAAGTTGTAACCCAGATCGGTCAGATTCCCGAAGCAATTGCTCCCAACGATGCCATTAGCTACAATCGAGTTCATTAGCGAGAAAACGCTGTTCTCCACATAGAGGTTCCCACCGCGAAGATTTGCTGGCAGAGAAGTGTCGGCGGAGGGATTTCGGTAGGTCCCGTTTCCCGTAAACGTAACGTTCATGACGTCAACACTTGCTTGGGATGCATACACAGCACCTCCAAGCGCCGTGCCCTGAAACCCCTCCGGCATCGTGCCGGCCTGAGCTGAATTCTCGAGCACCGTACAATTGACCATCACTAAAACGTTACTCAGGCTACAAATGGCGCCCCCGGCTGCCTCTCCGGGCGTGCTTGCAGTGTGCGAAGTGCCGCCGATGGCCAGGTTTGAATGGAACGTCACATTCGTCATCCCGGCACTCCCTGCGACTAGACATACTGCTCCTCCCGCTCCGTTTCCTGGTGTGGCGGAAGGTATTTCTGTGCTCGAACCGCCGGAGGCGGAATTCCCGAGCAGGCTGGTGTTCAACAATCCCATTGTTCCGCCTTTCTGGAAGATGGCTCCTCCCTGCCCATGTAAAGCGATCTCCGCTATGCACGAATTCCCTTCGATGATGCCGCCGACGATCTTTGTAGCTACATTTTGCAGGCATATCGCGCCTCCTGAAGCGGCGCCACCCAAGCCGTAAACGCTCGTAGGGATTCCGGCTTGCGCGTAATTCGTGCCGATTACGCACGAGATCAGATTCATCTCCCCGCCAGAGGCAAAAATAGCGCCACCGTTTGCGTCCCCACCCGGGCCTGAAAACCACCTTCCGCCGAAACCTTCTCCACCAGTAGCGGAGTTCGCAACTAGAACGCAGTTTTCTAGGCTGATTTCAGAGTTCGTGGCGTAAATCGCGCCCCCGTCCCCGGGTGCCGATAATTGAAATTGCAGAGGATCCAGCGCAACACCATCGCCGGCTCTCGCTTCGTTTTCCATGAAAGCGCAATGAACCGCCCGGAAGTTACCGCCATCGACATAGACCGCCCCGCCGCGGCCTGGTTGAGCATCCGAGCTCGACGAGCCATCAGCTCCTGCCGCCAGGCCGTTCTTCAAAGTTAAATCCTTCAACAATAACGATGCTCCTGGCAGGAGGTTGAAAATTCGGCACGAGTTTCCGCCGCTGAGCGTGACTTCGTGGCCCGTTGAATCGATGATCGTGGGGTTCGAGATGTTGAGGGTATTCGTCAGGACGATTGTCCCATCGAAGGCGAGGGTCACTTCGCCTCCTCCCTGGAGCGCTGCGCGAAGCGCGCTTTCGTCAGGCGTATTTACCACGCCTCCCCCCTTAACCGTCACCTCGAATGATAGGAGAACCAGGAGAATAAGGATTACGAGGGGTGTTTCGGTTCGTTGGATTCGATTCATGTTGTAGGACTCCTTTCGCGAGGAGGATTAAATCAATGAAGTCCAGTAAGCTCAAGCCGTTTTCTTTGGATGCTCGGTGACGTCGAAATGCGACCGTCTCGGCGGCAGCAACGTTGACGAGACGTGCTTTCGTGTCCGTATTTCGTGTGCTTAGTGTGATTCGTGGTTGAACCTCCATGCAATGGCCAGGCCGTTCCTCGCTTTCTCGCTTTGCGACCTGCTCTTTTCTCTCTAGCTTCTTGCCTCAATGAAAATCTGTCTGGTTACCGGATCCTCCGGGCTCATAGGCTCGGAAGTCTCTGCGTTTTTTCATGCCAACGGGTTTCACATTCATGGTGCCGACAACAACCAGCGCGAAGCCTTCTTCGGCCCGCAGGGAAACACGCGCTGGAACCAGGAGCGCCTTGCGAAATCGCTGACGCACTTCACGCATCACGAACTCGATATCCGAAACCGGCCGGCGGTTCTCCAGTTGGTGAAGGAGATCGAGCCGGACGTCATCGTTCACACCGCGGCGCAGCCCTCGCACGATCTTGCGGCCAAAATTCCGTTCGACGACTTCGATGTCAACGCAGTAGGCACGCTGAACCTGCTGGAAGCCGCACGCCAAAGCTGTCCCGAGTCGCCGTTCATTCACATGTCGACCAACAAGGTGTATGGCGACCGGCCGAACACTATCGGATTGAAGGAATTGGAAACGCGCTGGGACTACTCCGATCCGGCTTATGCGAACGGGATTCCAGAATCGTTCTCGATCGATCAATCGAAGCATTCGCTGTTTGGCGCATCAAAGGTGGCTTCCGACATCATGTCGCAGGAGTATGGCCGCTATTTCAACATGCCGACCTGTTGCCTGCGGGGCGGCTGCCTGACGGGTCCGAATCACAGTGGCGTGGAGTTGCACGGGTTCCTGAGCTACCTGGTCAAGTGCAACCTGGAGGGCCGTGAATACAAGGTGTTCGGATACAAGGGAAAACAGGTCCGCGACAACATTCATTCCGAGGATGTCGCGCGCTTCATGTTCGAATTTGCGCAGAACCCGCGGTGCGGAGAGGTTTACAACCTGGGCGGTGGAAAGGACAATTCCTGCTCGATCCTTGAGGCTTTCGGATTGGCGGAGGAGTGTTCGGGAAAGAAGCAGGTGTACACGTATGTGGACCAGGCGCGAATTGGCGATCACATGTGTTATTACAGCGACCTGCGAAAAATGAAGTCGCACTACCCGAAGTGGGATTTACAGCATGACTTAAAGAGCGTCTTTCGCCAGATTGTCGATTCGTGGAAACAACGATTGTAGCGCAACGACTGCAGCGTGTTACGGAGGACGGGCGATACTGCAGACTTGGGAGTCTGCGCTGCCAGCCCTGTGGTTTTGGCGCAAACTCAGTGACCTGGAGCCATGGAAGTCCGAAGCATCGAGACAATTGTTAAAAGCCTGAACGACGGACATGCTCGACATCCAGGAGCTTGAACGGATCAAGTGAGCGCCGACCATAACATCAAGCCTGACTGGCGCTGGGCAACGTCCGACGGCAGCCGCGAACTGGACCGGCATTTGGACCGGCGATTGAGCTTTCGCGAAAAATTGCAGTGGCTGGAAGATGCTGAGGAATTGACTTTGCGGTTTCAGGCAGCCCGGCGGAATTCGTCCCTCAACGAGAAGTCATGACGAACCTTTATTCCGATCGGAATTGGAAGTTCAGCACCATTGAAGGCGCTGAACTCAGCAGGCTATTGCGCGGACTGCAAACCTCGTTCCGGGAAAAGCTCGAATGGCTTGAGGAAGCCGGGACCGGGACCTCCACGCTCCAGCTCCGCGTCCCGCGGGAAGAGGCCGCCTCCGGAAAAATATCGAACGCTGGTATGTTCTTCTCGCGACGATGAATGTTTTTGAGGCGACAGGGACCGCTCGTTGAGCGGCGAGGAACGCTCTTGAGGGACAAGGACGTTCTTTAGGCGAAACGAGCGTTCTCGAAGAGGCAATCACGACTTGTACGCGCTCATCAACGATTTTGTCGTCATCTTTTGTTTACTTGCCGCGTGATGAAGTGAAATTCCGGGAAAGAAAATCCTTGGGGGCACGTATCATCGTCTTTGTCACGCCGAAGAGCTGCACGGATCGAAAGGATTCAATCTTCTGGTCGGCTTTGGCAAGGGTGGTACGGTTCCGCTCCGTTCTTGCTTAAAGTACCCGTAGACGACCCCAGGCGCGGAGTTGCCAAGTCGTTTTCAAGAGTGGAGTCTTCTGCGCACGATGAACTCGCGACTATCAGACGAAAGAGAGCTTTTCAAATTTGTGACTTTGGGACGGACTGGCTTCTCACCATCAGTTAATGCGATTTCCGGCTGCGTTCCGACGGCCTTCACTTGGTGGCTTGCTCCAAGGTCGCAATGTTCGCGGATGGTTTGCTTGTTGCTGCTAGTGTTCTCTTTTCCAAGTCCCGCCGGTGCGGAAAATGGGACCAATTTGTTGCAAGCTTGGAGTCTCCGCGTCAGTCATTGGGTAGATTCAACCCCGGCCACCTCGGAAGACGGCGTTATTTATTTTGGGGGTTCTGACCAATGGTTTAGAGCCGTTTCTGCGACCGGGAAGCTCCTTTGGAAACGTCGAATGGCATCGGAGATTAGATCATCCCCGGCCCTATCAGAAAACGGGATGCTATATTTTGGGTCGCGAGACCGGAACCTTTATGCCGTCAGCAGCAAAGGGAAAATACAATGGGCCTTTAGGTCCGACGGTTGGATTGACTCGTCCCCTGCGATCGCTATGGACGAAAGTATCATTTTTGGATCCTGGGACAAACATGTTTACGCGATTCGGCCGGACGGTTCCCTCAAATGGAAATTCAAGACAGAGGGCCCAATATCCTCATCAGCTGTTATCCTAAATGACGGCACCATTTGTGTTGGTTCTCACGACGGCAAATTCTACGGCCTCGCGCCCTCGGGGGAAAAGCTTTGGGACTTCCCGACCGGAGGTCCTGTGATTTCTTCACCAGCTTTGTCAGGTGATGTCCATCTGGTGGTCACATCAGCCAGCGGCTTTCTCTATAAGCTCGAACCAAGTGGCAAGCTCGTATGGAAGTTGCACACCGGGGGCGTGACCGCTGCAAGTCCGGTCATCGGTTCCGACGGGACCATCTATCTGGGTGTCAATAACTCTGTTTGGGCCCTCCATCCCGGTGGCAAACGCAAATGGAGTGTGCCGATGGTTCACCCGATGCGAGCGGAATTGGCCATTCTGAAAGGGGACATCGTTGTTGTTTCGTACTTTCAAGGTCCATTGCATCTGTTCGACGCACAGATGGCAAAGGTCGCCACGTTTCCATTATGGGGAGAGGGTGATTCAGCGCCGGTCCTCGGAAGCAACGGCAATATACTCGCGTTCAAGATGGATGCTTTGGTCAGTCTGGGCGGCTCATTTGAGCTCTGCGATTCCCCCTGGCCACGTCCAAGAGGAGATCGCCGGAACACAGGACGCGCTCGCACAGTTTCGCCCTCGCAATAGTTGAAACGCCCCGGATCTTTTTAGCCCTGAGGGACGTTCAGCCTCGGCCGCTCAAATCAAGTTGTCTTGATTGGGCTGAGAAGGGCGTCTGGGATAGGTAAGTGAACGCTCTTTTTGTGATCGTCGAATAGCGATATAGGACTTTGGAAGTCCGAGAAGTCGTTCCACGAAAATCTCACAATCTGGAAAGAGCTCCTTCATTTCGTTATGTGTAAGCAGGCGGGTTGTCTCCACCATGGCGTCAATCTCCGCCTTTCCGGGCTTGGTCAGCCATCCCCACGGTGTGATCCAGCGGACGAGCTTTTTCTGTAATCCGACTGGTAGGTAGTGGATGAACGGTGCCATATAGTGGGGCTCGAATGGGCATTCGTATGCTGGGGTCTGCACCCAAAGCGCCCGTGCCACACGGCGAATTTCCGATGCAAAACACTGCTGTTGTTCCCATGAACCGACATGCTCAATCACACTGTTGGAGAATCCAATGTCGTAAGAGTGATCAGGAAAGGCGAGGGCACACCCATCACCGACGAGAGTGTTCACTTGATGATTTGGAAATTTTTCGGGACTCCAAAAAACTGGGTGAATGTTAATAGCGTCGATTTTGGCGACAGGCTGCTCGTGGGATGTCCAAAACCAGGGATAACCGCCTACGTCTAGGAGGACGTCTTCTTTTGTTGGACGCAGGACCTCCAGAAATTTGGTGAAACGTTTGGCCCTCCAGATTCTAAAGACCTGATTGTAAATGCTGTGGATATTGAACATGGCCTGCATTTTGATTTTCCGTGACGGAACGCGGCAGCAGCAAGTCAAAAAGGAGCCCTCTCTTGAACCGTCTAAAGATTTATTTAACGGGCTTGGACGCGCCTACCGCGGGTCTGCTTCCTCGCGAGCATATTTGACGATCACCGATGAGCCGAACATGCGAAGCGGCGAATGCTCCATGGTTCGCATGACTCCGAACAGCGGTTTCAAGAAACGCTGAAAACGATTTCCGCCGTGCTCAAATGTTGGCCACGTGTAATCAGTGGCCGTCCTTCGCAACCCTGAAGATACGAACAGAGAATCCAAATCTGTCACGGTGAATACTCGGGCAATTGCATACCTCCGGTGGAGCCAGGGGAAGTAGGTCAAAAGCGGAATGCGACCATGTTTTTCCCACGAACCGACTCGGATCCCGTGATTTTCGAACGGGAACCAGCGGTTCGGGACTGTGATCAACAACTCGCCCCCCGGTTTCAGTACACGAGAGATTTGGCGAGCAGCACCTTTCAGATCGGGCACATGCTCAAGCGTTTCAATGGAGACGATCGTGTCAAAATGCGCATCAGGAAATGTCATTTCAGATGCCGACATACATTGCACAAAGAAACGCTTGTCTGCAGAAACCTTCTGGCGAAACGAATTCAGAAATGCATCCTGTACGTCGATGCCGTGCACTTCCTCGAAGTTCTGTCCCAGAACGACAGTGAAAGAACCCTCGCCGCAACCGATGTCGAGCATGCGTTTGCCGGTGAATTTTCCGTGAGTCTTAAGTTTTCCCGTGACTACTTCGACCGTGCGCCGGTACCCAGAACTGCGGGGTGCACCGACGTATAAGCTTTGTTCGTGCGTCAGCATATCAAGTCAATGAATGCGCCTCAACCAGATGGAGCTGAACGTATTCTGTTCCTCTTTCACAGGTTTGTAGATTGGGAGAGTTTTCCTGAGGAAGTCCTCATCGAAATGCCGGATCATGGGGCACGAAAATGTGACTTCAAATGAAGGATTGAAGGCCAGAAAGGCCTGCAACAGCATTGCTTCAGTCCAATACATCGGCCAATGGGGCGCCGTCGGATGATCAACAAGGGTCCAATAGTTGGCCGGATATGGAATGTTGTATGGGAACGCGATGTCGTGAATATGAATATGAACACCAGGCGCAATTGCGGGGAGGATTTCCAGGAACAAGTAGGGAACATCTCCGTCGAGTCGAACAATATGCGACGAATCGATAAACAATACGTCGCCGGCTTTGAGGGTTTGGAATGTAGCAAGAGGAACGTCCTGCACCTCCGCCTGGATCAGCTCCATATTTTCAATTTCGCGTAATTTGGCGAACGGGTATGGCTCAATGCACGTAATTGTTGTATCGCATCCGTCTTTCCTATTGCGTTGTCTCGCCAGGTGACAGTAGTAGGTTGAAAGCCCGCTGCCGACCTCCAGGTATCGAGCAGGTTTCAGGTCTCGGATGTACGAGTAGAGAGTGAATGCGTCGACGTTGGTATAGCCCGGCCCAAACCCGATCTCCTGGAGATCTCGGTACGAGGGCAAGGCGGCGAAGTCATCGTAGTAGAGTTTGCGGAAGTGCTGAACGCGCGATTTAAGAGCCTCCAGGTCGTACGTGACGCCGCGTAATGCGCTGGGCTTAGCCCAGCGCGAATACTGCTTCCGCAGGGCGCGCTCGCTCGGTATGGGCGAATAATAGTCGCTAGTCCGCGATACAATAAAGCCACATCGCTCACACAAGTTCCTGAGCGAACCGATCGATGCGTGCTTCAGCATTCTAAGCTGTGGCCAAACACTCTTCAGGACGGACTGCTTCAAAATTGTCTTCATTTGTTGACCGGCGACGCGCAGCAAAGGCGTGAACCTTACAGAACGAACGGCCCAAATTAGATTGAGACGGAGCTCGCTGCATCTCGTACCACGCGGTCTTCACGAGGTCAATGCCGGTGCGGCGTCCACTGCGATTAAATGGGAATCGCTTCAATGACCGCCGAGGTCCCGAGTTTAGACGTGCCTTGATTTTAGGGGTTCATCCTCTATGCTCCGTCCGAACTATGCCATCGCCCGATGCACGCTCAAAACAGGACGGAGTTCTTGACCTGAATGGTTGCCAAATCCTGGTGACCGGCGGGACTGGTTCGTTTGGTAAACAGTTCATTGAAACTATCTACAAGCGATTTCCGAACGTTGCGCGAGTGGTCGTGTTCTCCCGGGACGAATTGAAGCAGTTCGAGATGGCGCAGCACTATCCCGACAAGAAGTTCCCCACTATTCGCTTTTTCATTGGCGATGTGCGGGACAAGGAACGCCTGAAGCGCGCGATGGAAGGCATCGATACCGTGATTCACGCTGCAGCGCTGAAGCAGGTCCCCGCAGCGGAGTACAATCCCTTTGAGGCGATCAAAACAAACGTTCTCGGAGCGCAGAACATCATCGATGCTGCGATGGACAGTGGTGTCAAACGCGTGGTGGCGCTCAGCACTGACAAAGCGGCGGCGCCGATCAACCTCTATGGCGCCACGAAACTCTGCTCGGACAAACTCTTCATTGCAGCGAACAACTATAAAGGTCATCGCGAGCTGAAATTGTCGGTCGTTCGATACGGGAATGTCATGGGCAGCCGTGGCAGCGTCATTCCCTTCTTTCTCGAACAGCGCAAGACGGGCGTGCTGCCGATCACGGATGAACGGATGACGCGTTTCAATATTTCCCTCGAGGAAGGGGTTGAGTTGGTGTTCACCGCGCTGCGTGACATGTGGGGCGGCGAGCTTTTTGTTCCGAAGATTCCAAGCTATCGCATCACCGATGTTGCTGAAGCGGTCGCGCCCAACTGCAAACGGATCGTTACCGGCATTCGTCCTGGCGAGAAGTTGCATGAGGAGATGATCACGGAGACGGACGGCCTGAACACCATCGAATTGCCACGGCACTTCGTTATCCTCCCTTCAACCCGTACTTGGGATGTGTCAGAATACTGCAAGGTATTCAACGGAAGGACGCGCGAGTATGGATTTGCCTACAGCAGCGGAAAGAATTCTGAATGGCTGACCGTCGAACAGCTCCGCGATTTGATCCGCACTCACGTGGATCCAGGATTTGCACCGTGATTCCGGTCAGCGAAGCGCGACTCATGCTCCCGTACGGCCGCCAAAGCATCGACGAAGAGGATATCCAGGCAGTTTGCGATGTCCTGCGTTCCGACTTCCTGACGTGCGGCCCAAAGGTTGAGGAATTCGAAGCACGCTTCGCCGAGAGAGTCGGCGCACGGCACGCGGTTGCCGTGAACAGTGCGACCGCCGCTCTGCACCTCGCAATGTTGGCGGCGGGAATCGGGCGGGGGCATCGCGTGATGACTTCGCCCAACACATTCCTTGCCTCCGCAAATTGCGCGGCGTACGTCGGTGCTACGCCGGACTTCGCAGACATTGATCCAGTCAGTTACAACCTGGACCCGGCCGCGCTGGAACGGGCGTGGCAACCTGACGTAACGGCGGTTGTTGCTGTGGATTATGCGGGGCAGGCGTGCGAAATGCCGGCGATTGCGGAGATAGCGCGCAAGCGTGGTGCGCTCGTCATTGAGGATGCCTGCCACGCAATGGGTGGAGCCTTTCGGCACGACGATAAGACCTGGAGGATTGGAGGCCATCCATGGGCCGACATGACCGTGTTCAGTTTTCACCCGGTGAAGACGATGACGACCGGAGAAGGGGGAATGCTTGTGACGGACAAAGCAGAATGGGCGGCGAAGGCGAGACAACTTCGCGCTCATGGGATAGTGCGCGACCCGTCTCGGTTTCAAGGTCTGGCGGACGCAAGTGATGCCGGGGTTTTCGATGAACGCGGTCCGTGGTATTACGAGATGCAGGATCTCGGTTTCAACTATCGTTTAACGGATATCCAATGTGCATTGGGGTTGTCGCAGTTGCACCGGCTGAACGCGTTCCTCCAGCGCCGCAGGGCTATCGTCCGGAGATACAATGAAGAGCTGAAGGATCTCCAGTGGTTGCAAGTGCCCCGGTCGAAAAACTTGTCTGATGCAGACCTCGCGTCGTGGCACGTTTACACCGTGCAGATGGATTACGATTCTCTCGGCAAGAGCAGGACAGCCGTGATGACAGAGCTGCGGAACCGGGGAGTAGGGTCGCAGGTTCTTTACATCCCCGTGCATTTGCAGCCGTGGTATCGAAGGATGTACGGTTACGTGGGTGGTAAATGCCCGATCGCCGAAGCATTTTATTCGCGGGCGTTGAGCCTGCCGCTATTTCCTGCGTTGACTGACATGGATATAGGCCACGTTGTTGAAGCCGTCCGTCATTTGGTCGGAAAGTAGTATATGAATGTCGCGTTTATTCCAGCCCGAGGCGGCAGTAAGCGTATTCCGAGAAAGAATGTAAAACCGTTTTGTGGAAAGCCCATGATCTCGTGGGCGATCGCCGCTGCAAAGGAGGCTGGTGTGTTCGATGCTGTGATTGTTTCCACGGATGACGAAGAAATCGCTTCCGTGGCGACGGCCAATGGTGCAGAAGCGCCGTTTCGACGTCCTGCTGATTTGGCTAACGACCACGCTGCAACGCTGCCCGTGATTGATCACGCGATCCGCTGGTTTGAGCAAAATCGCAGCAAGATTGCGCTCGCATGTTGTATTTATGCCACGGCACCGTTTTTAAAACCTGAATTTTTAAACAGTGGCTTAAACGTCATGCGCAGCCGTCCGGATGCTGAGTTCGCATTTAGCGTAACTTCCTATTCCTTTCCAATCTTTCGTTCTCTCAAATGCAATCCAGATGGGACAGTGTCGATGTTTTGGCCGGAACACCAGTTGACGCGATCGCAGGACTTGCCCGAAGCATGGCACGACGCCGGCCAATTCTACTGGGGTAAACCGGAATCTTTCGCCAAGTCGGGCATTTTTTCGACTAGAGCTTACCCCGTAATCCTGCCGCGTTATCTCGTTCAGGACATCGACACAATGGAAGATTGGGAAACGGCCGAAAGAATGTTTGAGGCCCTCAAGAATCGGAGTGCAGTTTAACAATGCCGGATCATCTCCTTATCAGGGCTGACGGTGGCGGTGCATTGGGCAGTGGGCATATCATGCGGATGATCGCGCTTGGTCAGGCTGTGTCTGATCGCGGGAATCGGGTCACTATTGCGAGTTCGTCATGTCCCGAGTCTTTGGCCGCCAGGGTCCGCCAGGAAGGTCTCATGTTTGAGCGCCTTCTTTTGAACACAAAAGGGGGTTCTCCAGAGGACCTTCAACAATCACGGGATTTGGCGCATTCCTTGGGGGCTAAATGGGTGGTGTTGGACGGATACCATTTCCGCCGTGATTTCCAGAGCAGCTTGCGAAGCAGCGGTCTTTCTGTTCTAGCAGTCGACGATTATGGCCATTGCGAAGTTTGGGCAGCCGACGCTGTTTTGAATCAGAATATATTTGCGCCGGAGCGCAGGTACGCTTCTGAAAGGACTGAATGTCGTTTTCTTTTGGGCACCCGGTTTGCTCTTTTACGTCGTGAATTTCGACTCGCGGCCGAGCGCCTTTCAAATGCGAGACCCGCGAGCGCACAAGAGAGGGGGCGACGCAATCACCTGCTGGTCACCTTGGGAGGTGTGGATATCGACAATATCGCGGGCCGAGTGGTGGCTGGGCTCGAGCTGATTCCAGCAGACCGAATAACAGTGAAACTCTTGGCGGGCACTGCCAACCCCCACATTGAGTCCCTGCGCGCAATGGCAAAGGTATCGCGACACCACATTGACGTCCTTCATGATGTTTTGGATATGCCGGCAGCTTATGAAAGGTCGGACTGTGTCATCAGCGCAGGCGGAAGTACATGCTGGGAATGGCTATTTTATCAGTTGCCTGCAGCCGTAATCTGCCTGGCCGATAATCAACGGCCGGTGATCGCAGGATTAGTTAAGCACCGACTCGCAGTGGACTTGGGATGGCACGAGGATCTGAAGCCTGAATCGATAGCCCACATTCTTAAAGATTGGCTGAACAACTGTGGGAAACGAATTGATGTTCCTGATGAAATAGCTATCGACGCCTATGGAGCGATGCGAGTTGCCGCAGTGCTCGACGAAACGAATACGTGGCTGCGACCGGCGCGCGCAAGCGATTCAGAACTCTGGTTTAACTGGGCTAACGACCCGCTGGTAAGAGCAAACGGTTTCCATCCAAACCCGATATCCTGGGAAGATCACCAACTCTGGTTTGACCGGCATCGCGAATCGCCAGACTCCCGCCTTTGGATTGGCTCGGACATCAAGGACGTGCCGCTCGGCTACATTCGATTTCACCGGCGGAGCCCTGATGAATGGGAAATCGGAGTTGCGGTGTCGCCAGAACGACGTGGGCAGGGGGTGGGAAAGCGACTGGTTTCGCTTGCAGTAAACGATTTTGCGCGATCGTTGACTCAGGCGCTCCCCGGCAGCGGTGTTCGGACCGGGCGCATTGTAGCCCGCGTGAGGCCATCGAACGAAGCTTCGTTGAAACTTTTTCAGTCCGTGGGATTTAAAGCTATTGCCATCCGCAGTACGGCCGACTGTTGCGTTCTTTCAACCACGTGACCAAATGAAGCCATGAAGACGATCGTAATCGACCATCGCGAAATTGGACCAGGAAAGCCAACGTATCTGATTGCCGAGATTTCGGCTAATCACAACCAATCCCTCAGCGAGGCTCTCGATCTGATCTCGCTTGCAAAAGAATGCGGTGCAGACGCGGTTAAGATCCAAACGTACACTCCAGACACGATCACGCTAAATTGCGATAACAAGTACTTCCAACTCGGTGAAGGCACGCTCTGGGCCGGAAAGAACCTTTATAAGCTTTACGCCGAAGCATACACCCCTTGGGACTGGCATGCAGAAATGTTCGCGCACGCCAAAAAAGTAGGTGTGACATTGTTCTCGTCGCCATTTGATGAGACGGCAGTGGATCTTCTTGAACAACTTGAAGCTCCTGCTTACAAAATTGCTTCTTTTGAACTTGTACATTTGCCGCTGATTGAGCGCGCTGCCAGGACCGGGAAACCACTTATTCTGTCGACCGGCATGGCGAGTTTGACTGAAATCGCCGAGGCTGTCGAAGCTGCACAGCGAGCGGGATGTCGCGACCTCGCGCTGCTAAAGTGCACCAGCGCCTATCCGGCGCCCCCTGAGGAAGCGAATCTCCGTCGGATTCCGCACATGGCTGATGCATTCGGGGTTCCCGCTGGGCTAAGTGATCACACCATGGGAAGCGCGGTTGCCGTAGCTTCGGTTTGCCTTGGTGCATGCATCATTGAAAAGCACTTCACGAAGACGCGGTCGGTGCCGGGGCCTGACAGCGCATTTTCCATGGAACCAACAGAGTTCAAGGCGATGGTAGACGATGTGAGAACTGCGGAAAGATCGCTCGGCTCTGTCACCTATGAGGTTACCGAAAAGGAACGGGCCACTCGGATTTTTCGCCGCTCAGTGTTTGTAGTAAAAGACGTCGCTGCCAACGCCGAACTCACGCCCGAAAACATAAGGATCGTTCGGCCGTCTCACGGGCTTGCTCCAAAATATTTTGGTGCTTTGCTTGGCAGGAAAACCCGTTATGCACTCCGACGGGGAGAGCCGCTGAGGTGGAAAGATATTAATTAGGCCCATCGGACACGCCAATGAACCTTCCGATACTCGCAAAGAATTTCGTTGGAAATGCAATCGCCGGTTTTCCGACCGAGGCGGAGTTTAAGTATGGCGAGCATACAAGCCTTAAAATGTCCATGGACGAGTTGAAAGATCTCGCTCGAGACCGGTCGCTTCGGACCCGGGAAATTCACGCGCAGAATGACTTCTATGGGCATGCAACCGTGTTCAAGCACTATGCCGGAATTTCAAACGGCACAACATTGAAGGCGGTGGTTGAACACGGACTTTTCTTCGGAGGCTTTGTTTGGGATGAAGACATCAAATCGTGTCTGCCGTCAATCCTCACTTATTCCCGGACTCGGTTCCCGTATTTGAAAGCCAAAACGGAAAAGCGCTTGTTTGCTGTGGGCCCGATGATTGCATACGCGCCGCATCTTCTTTCCGCAGAATCGCTACGTTCTGAAAAACTGCGCTTGGGTAGAAACTTGCTGGTGTTCCCTGCTCATTCGACGCATTACGTGGATAGCGTTTTTGATATTGACGAGTACTGCCAACACATCGCTGGCCTTGCTGCGAGCTTCGATTCAGTACGCATTTGTCTCTACTGGAAGGACGTTCTAAAAGGCTGGGGAGAAAAGTTCGCTCAACACGGTTTCGAATGCGTGACCGCAGGACACATATTCGATCCACTTTTCCTCCCCCGGCTTAAAAGCCTTATCGAATGTGCTGCGTTCACGACATCGAACGAACTGGGTACGCATCTGGGCTATTGTGTCTTCCTGGGCAAAGGTCACCATCTCTTTTCGCACAACGTGAGGCGCCAAGCTCAACATACGGATATCTGCAAGCGGGACGCGCCGGATCGTTCAGGCATGCCGGATGTTGTGGAAACCAAGAAGGCATTCTCCAGCTGGGCTGATCCACCGACACAATCACAACTGGAAGTCGCAGATCGCTATTGGGGTATCAGCGAAATCAAGACGGGATCAGAGCTCCGGAATGTATTCGCTGAGGCGGACGCGCTGTACACGAAAGGCAGAAATCCGTTGTTCCGGCTGCTCGACCCTTGTCGGTGGCTCGCCAGGAGCTGAATCGACATGCTCTGGAAACTACGATCACAGTGGCGAGGACCAAGTCCAACTGTTTTATTTGCCATCTCTAACGTAACGGTTTCCGCGTGTGCGCTCGCGGGCGCGCTTGTTTGTGCGAAGCTTCTAGCTCCACAGGAGATGGGCGCGTTTCAAACAGCAATGCTGCTCGTAACCTACTTAGGGTTTCTTCCCTTTGGCGTCGTCAATGGGTTCAACCGGCAGTATCCATTCCTCCTTGGCAAGGGGGATGAAGCTTCAGCCGATTTATTCGCTCGCAATGGATATTCAGTGTCCCGGGTCATGGGTGTAGTTGCTGCTGCGGTGGCAACCGGACAAGCAATTTGGTTTAAGCAGACGACGTCGGACACTGTCTTGTTCGTTGCAGCTTTGTCCGTTATTCCGGTTGCTGCATTATCCCAGGTTGGTGCGATACAGAACGCCATTGTCACAGGTCGCCATTTGTTTTTGTTAGCCGCCAAAGCCCAGTTCTCTTTAGCGATTGTGACGCTTGGCCTGCTTTCTTTGGTCTGGCAGTTTGGTGCTTCAGGGCAGGCGGTTCGGCTTGTCGTTCTCGCAGCAGTCCCGTGGATAATTTACTCCTCTGCGACCCGATCCGCGCGAACGTGGCACTGGGACTGGCGAATCCTCTTCGACCTGATCAAGCGGGGGTTTCCAATATTAGCAATCGGGTACGCCTACCAGGTGTTTTCAGTTGCAGATAGAACCCTCGTAGCGAAGGTCCTGGGATTAGAAGCCGTGGGTCATTACGCTTTGGCGGGCATCGCGATTGTCGCAATTCAAAGCGTCTACACGCCCCTGGCGGTGGCAACCTACTCAAAGGCAAACCATGCTTTCGGAAAATCCCCCCAGTGGTCAGTTCTCGTAGCTCCAGCGAAACGCCTGGTAGTCCTCGTGACCGTCACAGTTTTGCCCCTTGCGACGACAATCTACTTTGCCCTCCCAAGCCTCGTATCCTGGCTTCTGCCTGATTACTCGGATGGAATACGAGCGGGGCAGATTGCCTGCGTCGCATCGGTGGCATTCTGCTATTGCGGCACCTCGTTTGTATTCAATGTTACAGGTCACAACTGGGTGTATGGTTCGCTGGTCAGCGGTGCTCTTGTTGTGTTTTTTGCCGTCGGGTTCATGATCCCTAAAAGCGATTTGTCGCTGGAATTGGTCGCAACGATCCGAACGATCGTCACGATCATTTTATGCGTTCTTACCAACGCCTACGTTTTGTTCTATTTGATGAGGGGAATCAAACAGGAACGTGGAATGCGTTAAAATCATTTGCATACAGCCACTACCTATTGTAAGCGCCTGAAAAAGCAATGAGTCAAATAAAGACGATTGATGGAGGATTTCGCCTGAAAATGCCCGAACGAATTGTAATTGGCGCGTGGCTCCTACTGATTGGTTGTGCCAGGACCGCTTCAGGCCGTTCTTTGTCAATAGTAACCGGTATTATGGTATTGGGTTATCCGGCGTTTGGCCAGGGACAATCAATTGAGTGGACAAATACGACTGGTGGTGAGTGGGCGCAACCTTCGAATTGGAATCCGAATCAGGTTCCTCATACCAATGACTCAGTCTTCATTTCGGGTTCAAATCCATTGACTGTGTCACTTACAGCGGATGTAGCGGTTTCGAAACTCATCATTGGAACTGGTCTTCAGGGCACCAGTCCAGTGGTGCTTTCGATCTCAAACTACTCTCTCCGCGCAACCGAGGTTGTGGTGAAAAACTTCGGGATTCTCGATGCGATCAGTTGCACGATCGACAGCACGGTGCGGGTCGAAGCGGGAGGTTTGCTAAAGACACGATACCTGACACTCCCTGAGAATGCATCCTTGACGCTCGAGAAGGAGTCTAGCGCCAACGTCGATTTCGGAAAACTGCACCTTCATGGGCCGCTGACGAATGCCGGCGTCTTAAACGTAACAAACTCAACCATCTCTATTTTTAATCAGGGTGGCATCAGAAACATGGAGAAGGGCTTGGTTCGACTTTGCGGCCAATCGTCGATTTCATCTGGTGATTCCGGGAACGGATTTTTTCAGAACGAAGGTTTGGTGACATCCGTGTCGGTATCGTCGCAGACCAACTTACCCCAGCAGTTTCCATTCGACTCTTATCCGACTCTTGCTGTCTCATCAAACCGACAAACGATATACATGGTTTTTCAGGGGATGACCGGAAACCATTTCACGACCAACTCCTGTTTGTTCTTTTCTACGAGTACTAACGCCGGATTGACCTGGGCAGATCCGCGAAAACTTCCGTTCGATTTCAGCGGGGTGCAGTTGTGGAATCCGACCCTGGGTATAACCGGTTCTGGTCGATTGTTGCTGCTGTGCCAACCCATTCGAGTTGAACCCGGTGTGGAATTTCTCCCATCGCTCTCATTTGCTTCAGACGACAGCGGCGCCTCGTGGGTGACGCTCGGACAGATAAGCACAAACGATCTTCCTTCATCGCCGTTCGGCCAATATGTCGCATGGACACCGTTTGGTAATATTACAGAAAACAACGGAGTTTTGTTCGCGCCGTATTATGCGCGGGCTGCAAACAACTGGTATGCGCCTCATTGCCTCAAGTCCATCGACGGGGGCATGACCTGGACTGGGTATAGGATAGCGTTCGCTGGCCTCATCTCTGAGCCTGCTATAGTGCCGATCACAAAAGATTTGATCCTATGCGTTACTCGATCGGAGATTTGGTCCACAAATCAAATTCGCTTTCCCAAGATGTTCTCATATTGGAGCACAAATGCAGGTGAGACCTGGTTTGCAGGCGGGAAATGGCTGGATAACTCGGCGCCCATCCTCAATGATCCCGCCTGCTTGGGAGTGTTCAGCAGTTCTAGTGGACCACGAATAGCGATTGCCTGGGGAAACCGAACCGATTGTGAACTTTACGTCAGTCAGGCGCTCGTAAGTGAAACGTTTCACAATTTTGCGGCTCTGTATGAAAACCGAATCTCCATAGGAACCATTGGTAAGATCGGTCATAGCGCCGAGTTCGCAGCTGGCGGGTATCCTCAAATGGTTCCGCTTAACGACGACGGTATGTACTTGGTTTCGTGGTATTACGAAGGGGGGTACTCGGATCCATCCATTGCCTCCCTTCGTTTTGCGCTTGTTGATTTCAATGGTGAACCGGGCGGAACAAATATCCCCACGAAACTTAATGCGTTTCCTGCGAGTGTAGCTCGGGTCATTGTTCCGAGATTCGATAATCGATACGGGGAAGTTCGCAACGAATCAATCGATGGCTATCTGCAGTTCGATAATTTGAACGAAAGTGGCTTTGCGGGCGTTTATGAAGCAATTGAGCAAGCTGAGATTCAGTATTGCGGGGGGAATTCATTTGCACCGCTGATTCCGGATGCCGCTCTTCGACTGGCTGGAAGCGGACGCCATAAGTTTGTTTCGGGTGACTTGATGTTATTGAATGATGAAGTAAGCAGATTGGAACTGATTGGCGGCTATCTCACTCTAGGTCCGAATTTTCAAGGTGGGACCATCTCCAATTTGGCGCTTCATGGAATTGATCTGACTAACAATCTGCCGGTGACGGGACGCCTATCAAGCACGAACGGCCAAATTACTGGTAACCTTGAAATCAGTACAGGCGGAGCTTTTGAAGCCATTGGAACTGGAATCGGTGCTTCATGGACTATACAGCGGGGTGCGACTTCACATGTGAATGGATTAAGAATTCTTGCGAGTTCGAATGCGAGGTTGAATGAGGGCGGAAATCTGTTTGTTGATTCCGGAGGTATTTATTTGCATGGAGCTCTCACCAACGAGGGAACCATTTGTTTAACAAATGGGTCCGTACAGATTCTTGGTGGAGATTCGCAGAACCGAGGAGTGCTGGCGAATGCTGATAGTGGCCGGATCCGATTTCATGGGAACGGGGGAATCCTGGATCCGCAGAACAGCGCGCGATTGATTAATCGCGGAACTTTTGAGAAGACGAACCCGATCGCGACCACCCGAATAGATGTGAAGGAATTCTACAATTACGGATCTCTTTCGGTTCGCTCAGGAATCCTTACCCTAGCAGACGTCACATTCAGCGAGACTAGTGAGGTGAGGTTGAGTGTCAGTAGTCAGGCCGATTATGGACGTCTTGTGCTGGAGCGCGCCGTGCATTTAGCGGGGACCGTCATACTGACAGTTATGGATGAGCTTGTAGCAAGCCCGGGCAACTCATTCGACCTCGTTTCTTTTCCAGGTCGAACCGGAGAGTTCGAGCGCGTTTATTTACCGCATGCGGGTTCATTGGCGTGGCATGCACAGCATTATGAAACATTCTTGCGCGTGCACGTGGACGGTGTCCCGCGCATACATTCGAAGTATCATGGGGATGCCCTGACAATCACTGGAACTCACGGTACGCCTGGGGGTGAGTTTGTCCTTCTATGCACCACGAGTCTAGAAATTCCCCTTTCCCAATGGCAGCCGATCGCTACAAATCTTTTTGATGGGGACGGGCAATTCACTCTTGCGAACATCCTAGTCCCGGGCCAAACGGGAGGTTTTTTTCGAGTGCAGAGCCGTTGAAGATGTTTTCCCATGACGTGCCGCCGTACCAACGGGAACTTCGCTTTGGAATTGTTGCGGCGAGTTGTTGCGATTATGGTAAAAGCCCGCTGCAAAGCCTTTCTAGAACTAGTGATATGATGAAACTGAATGTTGGCTGCGGTGATCGTTTCGCGAAAGGATGGCTGAATGTCGACTTTCACCCTGTGAGCAAGAGTGTCAAACGAGTGAATCTGTTAGCAGGTTTGCCTTTTTCGGACAACAACTTCGATGTAGTCTATAGCAGTCATGTTCTGGAACATTTCTCGCGCGATGCTGCCGAGGGTCTTGCCCGTGAGATGCACCGCGTTTTGAAGCCGAATGGGATTATTCGCGTCGTTGTTCCTGATTTAGAGCAAACCTGTCGAGAATACCTGCGCATTCTGGAGCAAGCGACCACATCCGCTAATGCTCGCAGCCAGTATGAGTGGATCATGTTGGAATTGCTGGATCAACTTACGCGGGTTCATCCCTCAGGTCTGATGGCTGCCTTTTTCGAACGGCTGTCAAAAAGCAACAATGAGGAGATGATTGCCTACGTGCAAAGTCGAACCGAGAATACTCCCCTAATTTTCGTTAGGCCGAAAACTCGTGCAGAGAGGGTTCGAGATTTAAGCCTACCCAAGATGCTCACGAAGTTGGTCTACGTTTATATAGCTCTGGTAAAGCGATTGTTTCCCGGCCGTTTGCGCGATGCTATCGTGGATGCCAGCAGGGTAGGTGAGAAGCATCGCTGGATGTATGATCGATTTGGCATGACGCTCCTGCTGCAGTCAGTTGGCTTTAGGGACATCACGTTTCTTTCGGCCAATGAATCTGCAATTCCAGACTTTGTGACAGATCACCTCGACACTCTGCCGGACGGACGACCCTATAAGAACGTTTCGCTCTATGCTGAGGCCCGGAAATCAGCCTCAATGTTGTGTGACCCATGATGGCCATTCTTCACGGTTGAAAAATAGGCGGCTACAAAGCTTTTCGCCATGCGCTTGGGAGAAAGATAGTCACGAACTTTCGCCAACCTCGCAGGGTCCACAGTACCGTTTCGAAACAGCGGGTGAATAGCCGCTTTCTTGATCGCTGCCACGAATCCTTGCAGATCGTTCGAATCAAATAAGATTCCATTCTCGCCATCGATAATGTAGTCCGGAATTCCGCCTACACGGCTGCCGACAACCGGCAATCCTGAAACCGCCGCTTCTTTCACGGCATTGGGACTAGTGTCTCCTCGGGTAGGAAACAGCATCATCGTTGCGCAAGCTAACTCGGCCGCCACGTCGGACGGGGCGAGGTCATGCCGAAACTGGATCCGCTCGCGCAGTTTTTGTGACATTTGGGAACAAATGGATTTCTCCGATTCCTTATCAACCTTTCCAAGGACTGCTACGGTAAATGGATACTCTGCCGAGAGAATGTCGAGCCCTTTCAACAACAAGTCTCCCCCTTTCAGGTGGTTAACGGTTCCGACAAAAAGGAACCGCGGTGTAGCCTTCTCTGGAGTCCGCGAGACTTGATGGAAGACCCAATCCGGTGCGTGTTCGACCTGACGAATATTCAGTGCAGGCCACTTGTGCTTTAGAAACCTGACTGCAAAGGCCGACTCCGTCGTTACCAGTGGCGCGCGCGGGAGATAACGGCGTTCGAATCGAACCATAAAGCGGTGGTACGGGTCCAACCTGGTTACCTCGTTGTACCAGGTCAGTAGGCCTTGGACTGTCACCAAATAGGGATACTTCAATCTATGCGCAACGACCGATGCGCCCATCTCCGTTCCCCACGCGTGTACCAGGTCGGGCGAGATTTCGGCCATCTTGCGGCGAATCAACAGAGTGTCCATCCAGAACAGAGAGGGCGCCCGCATAGATCCGGGAGTCCTGATCAGGTGGAAGTGGACTCCGTTCCGCGTAAACGACATGCTTCGCGGGAATTGCTTTCGAAGGATCAGCACATGAAGCTCTACTTCCGCAGAATTCTCAAGTTCCCCCTCTAACACACGCATCCAGGAAAGTGGGTGCTGTCGTGGCAGGTTCGCGAGATCGCTTGGAACTTCCGACAACCACTCAACCGGAAATGCTGAAATCCAGGCGATTCTGAGCCGTTTACCGACATCCCGTGATACAACTGAATGCATGAATGGGTGGAGTCTAAAGATGGTTTAATCCCTGCCGAGCCAAAACAATCGGATTGCAGCCGTTTTTGTGGATGCTAAAGTTGGACCCGTTGAATCGTCCGCTCAAGGCGGCATTCCGTTGAAATGAACAATTCTCCGATTTTTAAGGCGCTCGTCACGTTCGCGCTCGTGGTGCCCATGGCGATCATTCTCGGGTATCGGCTGTCCGACCCGATGAGCTATTCCACCTTTGCGACGATCGGCATCATTCTGGGCCTCATGGTAATCCCATTCCTCCTCAAATGGCGTCACGCGTTGCTTTTGCTGAGTTGGAATCTCGCTGTGTCCATCCCTTTTATCAAAGGACAACCCACGATTGGATTGGTCATGTCTGCGCTGACCCTGGGCATTGCTATTTTGGAGCGCACCCTGAACAGGGAGATGCGCTTCATCAACGTGTGGTCGGTTACGCTGCCACTCTGCTTTTTAGCTGCGGTGGTGCTCTTTACAGCTTCGCTCACCGGCGGGTTCGGATTGAGGTCGTTCGGCGGCGACGTCTACGGAGGTAAGAAGTACGTCTTTCTACTAGCCTCGATTGCGTCATACTTTGCTCTCACCGCCTGGCGAATCCCACCGGAAAAGGCGAAGCTTTATGTCGGTTTGTTTTTCCTCGGGGGGGTATTCAGTTTTATCAGTGACCTGTATCCGTTCGTTCCAGCGCCTCTGGAGTTCGTTTTCTGGTTTTTCTCCCCCACCCAGTACGTCTCTACAGAAACCCTGCAGACAGGGACAGCTAGGTACGCAGGAATATCTGCGACCGGACGGTATCTCCTATACTTTTTGATTCTGCGGTATGGCTTACGTGGAATCTTCCTAAACGGAACTTGGTTGCGGTATGCCCTGTTTTTCACATTTCTTACAGTCAGTTTTTTGGGCGGATTTCGAACGACTATTTTGTCGATCGCGATCATCTGTACATTCCAGTTTTTCTTCGAAGGCCTTCACCGAACCCGGCTGCTCCCTATAGTCGCGATGGTGATCGTGCTCGTTGGAACGCTCCTGATTCCGTTCGCTTCGAAGCTGCCCTACACGTTTCAACGGTCTTTGGCGTTTCTCCCGCTGGAAATCGATGTAAAAGCGCGGGTTGACGCCGACCATAGTTCCAAATGGCGACTGGAGATGTGGGAGGCTCTTCTGCCGCAGGTGCCGCAATACCTCTGGCTTGGAAAAGGATATTCAATCAAACGAGAGGACTATTCCGTCATGGAGAGTTCCTCATTTAAAGAGTTCGACGCAAGTCAGCGGGGTCTGGCACTGGCGCACGATTATCACAGTGGCCCCCTTTCGATGCTTCTTCCTTTCGGGATTTGGGGAACAATTGCATTCCTATGGTTTATGTGGGCAGCGGGGCGAGTGCTCTACCGAAATTTCAAAGGCAGTGATCCTTCGTTGCGGATTATTAATGCCTTCCTTCTGACGTTGTTCCTTACTCGAGTGGTTTTGTTCCTTTTTGTCTACGGCGCGCTCCACCAAGAGGTCGGCAACATGGTTGGTTTGGTTGGACTCAGCTTGGCTATCAACCATGGCGTTCGCCAATTTGTGCCGGCGAAAAGTGCAGACGTTCAACCCGGTTTTCTCCGCCAAAGGATTGTGCACCCCCGCCCCGCCTTCCAAAGATAATCGGTCTGTAGCGGCTCAAATCACTCGATGTGACATTTGAAACCGAAACTGATTATCGTGGAGCTATGGGGACTGGGAGACCTGATTATTTCTACACCGTTCATTCGAGCGGCATCAGAACGGTACGCCGTTACTCTGGTGGCAAAACCGTATGCGCGTGATCTTCAGAAACGGTTCTGGCCAGACGTGAACGTTGTCCCGTTTGTCGCCCCTTGGACCGCATTCCAACATAAATACCAGTTGTTTCGGTGGCCCTGGTCCGAAATCCTTCGCCTTCGCCGCAATCTCGCACGCCAAAACTTCGATGTCGGTGTATCTGCTCGTTGGGATCCTCGTGATCATCTGCTCCTCACTTCGGTCGCGGTTCGACGGCGAATCGGATTTCCACGTGCCGGAAGTCAGCTGTTTCTGAACAATCCGCTAATCCGTCCGACGGCAGGAAGCCATCGGTACGAACACTGGCGCAAGCTCGCCAAAGCGCTCGACCTTCAAATTCCGGATCGCCAGGACATCCTGCTCCCGGCAAAGCGAAAAGGCATCGTCCTGGTGCATTCCGGAGCGGCTCAGCGGGTCAGGGTGTGGCCACTGGAACGATTCCGGAAAACCGTGGATCAATTGCGCCGTGCAGGCTTCGCGGTGCATGTGGCGTGTGATCCGGACCAGCGTTCATCGTGGCGGGCCATGGGTGAACAGGATGTCCTAACGGCTGAAACGGTAGGTGAGTTGCTAGCGATTATCGACAAAGCCGCTGTATTCATTGGAAATGATTCCGGCCCTGGCCACCTGGCTGCCTTTAGCGGTGTCCCCACCTACACACTGTTCGGCCCGCAACTGCCCGACTTGTTCGCGCCGCTGCATCCCGCGTCCGAATGGACAGCGGGACACCCATGCCCATATAAGCCGTGTTCCGATTACTGCCGCTATCCGGTGCCGCATTGCCTGTGGGGTTTGGAATTCGAGGCGGTGTGGCCGGCCATCAATACGTTCATTATGCGACACAGCGACACTCTTGAAAGAACTTCCCCGCAAGCCAACGCTGCGGAGACGCCACGACCCTGTGCCACGGATAATCAATCTTTACCGGCCCGGAAGGCGCCTTTGAACGGGAATCACCCGATACGGGTGTTGCACATCAACAACAGCGCCGACATTTATGGCGCCAGCCGGAACCTCTTAAGGTATCTCCGGCATGTGGATAGAAAACGCATTCAGCCGCTGGTGCTCCTGCCGGAGGATGGAATCCTGAGGAAGCTTTTTGAAGCAGAGGGGATCGAGGTGATCATTCATCCTCGTTTAAGTGTGATCACGCGAAGGGCATTCCATTCCTGGCGTTTGCTTTTGTTTTTTCTGAATTATCCGGTGTCCGTTTTCTACCTGTGGCGGTTAATTCGCCAGCGTAAGATCGCGGTGGTTCACACAAATACGGGTGTCATGGTTTCCCCAGCAATGGCTGCCTGGCTCGCACGCGTGCCACATGTCTGGCACATCCGTGACTGGTTCCAAGAATTCCATCGCATCTGGCCGGTGTATTCGTGGTACATCAAACGCTTTTCCGCCACGGTTATTGCGGTGTCGAATGCGATCGCCGACCAGTTTCAACCGCGAGGGCGAATGATGATCGTGCACGACGGCCTGGCGCTTGAAGAATTCACGGTTTCCAAGGAGTCGTTGCGCCGCGAATTCCGCTCAGCATACGGACTCGGCAATGACTTCGTCGTGGGTTGTGTCGGACGAATCAAACTCGTTCGCAAAGGGCAGGAGGTGCTGATCCAAGCCACGGCAGTATTGAAGGACCGCGGTTATTTTGTCCGAGCGGTGATCGTCGGCGCCCCATTCCAGGGGAACGAGCCGCATCTCGAAGAGATGAAAACAATGGCGCGGCAGCTCGGCGTCTCAGATCGGGTCCTGTTCACCGGGGAACTTGAAGACAGCCGCGCAGCGTACGCAGCGATTGACATGCTTGCTCTGACTTCAGCGCAGCCTGAGCCGTTTGGCACTGTGGTCATGGAATCCATGGCCATGGGAGTGCCTGTCGTCGCGACGAATATTGGCGGTTCCCTGGACCAGGTGGTGGACGGAGAGACCGGCTTCCTTGTGCCCCCTGCCAGCCCGGCGGCTTTGGCCGATGCGATCGAAAAGCTGATGCAGAATCCGGAACTAAGGCAGCAGATGTCCGCCGCGGCCGTGGAAAGAATTCGGTCGAAATTCTCGCTGGCAGAAATGACGCGAGATCTGGAGAACTTCTTTGAGAAAACGGCGACAACAAATGGAAAACGGGCTGCGTAATCCCCCACAATCCCGTTGAGCCGGCTCAGTTCTTCTTCAGGCGAACCTTTGATTTTTCCTTATCGTAGTCGTAGAACGGCTCGCGAAAGAGGTACAGCAGCCAATGGGCAAACCCCGCCAGAGGAGATCTGTAACCCAGCCACGCCAGAAACGAATTGTTGAAACATACGAACCCCGGCAGGTCGGTCCACTTGCGTTCCAGGTAAAACTGAATCTTTCGAAAACGTTCCCAATCAGGCCGCACTTGGATCGATTCAAAGGATGTCCACCATCCCCGCTTGCGGAAGTAACGCAGGAATCCAATGCGTTCCTCGTCCAATTGCATCAGCCGGCAACAGACCCGATCCGCAGCAACCAGATCATTTGACACCATCAACCAGTTCAGTTCGACAGGATCGCCAAGCATCGGACCGCTTCGATTCAACCCGATCTTCCCGTCGATGATGGAATACGCGTGCGGCAATCGTGAATTGAGTTCGTACATCACCTCCGCGAAATAAGGGTGAAGCTTCAGCCGCTCCGAAGGTTCCTGAATGCATCCCCATTGATTCTTGATCGACATCGAAACCCCGGTGTTCAGGTGAACTTTCGGCACTGGCAAGGTGATGAACGCTCCGATCTCGCGTAGTAGTAACTCGGGAACAGGAACTCGCAGTTTGCGTCCGCCGGCCTGCACCTCCATCCATTCCGGTTTCGTGAAGCTCACGTTTACGAGCTGCGCGCCGGTCTCCTTCGCAAGCTGGTCGATGCCCATTCCCTTGAACACTTCGTCGATGGAAAAACGGTTGTATCCACCGCTGTCGGCTTCTCCAATGATCACCTGATAACCCCGAGCAGCGAGCAGCTCGGTCACCGCCTTCAGGCATTCGTACGATGTCATCACGCCGGGACGATAGATCGGGAACGTGAGGTTGGGCTTCAAGAAGACCTTGGTGCCCGATGCCACCGTGCGGAAGAATCCCGCCTCCTCCAATCCCGCCGCAACGGCCGCAGGATACCCTGCTGTCAAGTCATGCAGCGAAACGACCGGCGAAGACCTTTCGGAGCCGGTGGAAGCTGTGCTGACAGGCTTGTTCACGCTCACAATTTGAATGGGCTCTGCTGAACTTACAAGCGATTCCACCACACGCCAGTGGGCTTCTCCACATCGATTCGAACGCGCTTGTCCGGGCTGGCATGCGTGTAAATGCAATAGCTGGTGGGCTTCATGGAAAAATGTCCGGCTGCCATGCGGCGCGCGCGATGATGCAAAATGGACACGGGTTTCAGCAGCCTGTGCGTTGACGGTATCATTGCAGCCCACTCCGCCTTCTCGCGAATGGCGTTGGGTTTCAAGTTCATGTTCTCGCCGGTGTCCGCGAAAACTGAAGTGAATGTATTGCTGACGCCCATGGGAACCTTCTCCTGCAGCAATCTGCGTATCCAATGAATGTCTCCGAGGTCGCGCCAGCGTGTGTCAAAGAGCAGCTTCCTGTCGTGAATCACGCTGCGACGGAGAAAAACGGAACTGGTCAGTACGGGAAATCGATACCACAGGTGCGTCAAGCGCGGGACCAAGGAGTGACGATGACACACGTACTCTCCCGCGTTTCCAACCACAATGGTGCCGGCAAGCAACACTTCCGTCCTTGGATTCTCCTCGAAAAAATCGTGAACGGCCTTGAGGCCGCCGGGCAGGTATTGTTCATCACAGTTCAGATAAGCAAGGATGTCACCTTGCGCTCTTTGGTATCCACGGTTGACGGCGTCATACATCCCCTGGTCTTTTTCAATGTACGCTTTTACGCGTCTGTCGTGCGGCAGCCATTCCTGGGTGCCGTCGTCCGAGCAGGAATCCTGCACGATGTGTTCGACATCGACCCCTTCCTGGTCCGCGACGGATGCAATGCAGAGTTTCAACCATTTTGCAGACCGAAAGCTGGGGGTGACTATGGACAAACGCATGCTGAGTGGGCTTTTTGCAGCACGGAAAATGCAGGAACCATTCAGGGAACGCAACGAATATGGAGGTGACTGGCGGGCCCTCTCGCCCCGCGGGGCACGAGTGGGGAGAGAGATGGAGAGAGGGGTTATTGG
The DNA here is from genome assembly GCA_035629175.1 of Verrucomicrobiia bacterium. NCBI lineage: Bacteria > Pseudomonadati > Verrucomicrobiota > Verrucomicrobiia > Verrucomicrobiia bacterium. The sequence goes on from DASPIL010000070.1 coordinate 92,011, forward strand.
ATTCGCCTGCTGTTTGTGAGGCGAGAAGCTCCTCCCCCGGCCCCTCCTCCGGCTGCGCTCGGAAGAGGGGAGAAGATAAGGCGGCGGAGTGACTGGCGGGCGTGGGAAGTGAGACTTGATCGGCCTTTTATTTTGATCCTCTCGCTCCGTGAGGCACGAGCGGGGAGAGAGATGGAGAGAGGGGTTATTGGATTCGCCTGCTGTTTGTGAGGCGAGGAAGCTCCTCCCCCGGCCCCTCCTCCGGCTGCGCTCGGAAGAGGGGAGAAGATATGGCGGCCGCATGCCTGGCGGGCTTGCTTCCTATCGCAAATGCAGCAAGCTGGCGCCACTCGCTATGAAAATCCTTTCGACGATGGCTTCCTTGGCCGGTTGCTGCTGTTTGACGATGGTTGCTGTCGCACAAACGCCCGCAATCGCGCCAGCAACCCGCACGACGCTCAGCATTCCCGCGAGCGATGACGGATTGCCGGGCGCGGGGCCGATTCGGCGGCAGGATTGGTTTCAGAAGGTCTGGCTCGAACGCCGAACCGCGTGGGCGCAGCGTGTTGAGCAGGATCAGCGGGCCGTCGTTTTCCTCGGCGATTCCATCACGCAAGGCTGGGGCGACCGCCTCGAGACTAGTTTTCCCGGAATGAAGGTCGCCAACCGCGGCATCAGCGGCGATACCACCCGCGGCGTTTTGATTCGCCTCAAGGACGACGTATTGTCGCTGCGGCCCAGAGCGGTCGTGCTGCTGATCGGCACCAACGACCTGGAGGAGAATGCGGATCCGGAAATTGTCGCGGCGAACCTGAAGCTGATCCTCGCCGCGCTCAAACAGCACGGCCCCGAGATGCCGATTGTTCTTTGCCAGGTGATGCCGAGTGCGGAGTCGAAGAAACGTCCAGCTGCCAAAATCAAACGTTTGAATGAACTTTATGCGGCCGCAGTGAAAGGGGACCCACAGGTCACCCTCATCGAAACCTGGACGCTTTTTGCCGACGCAAACGGTGACGCCAAGGCTTCGGAGTTTCCGGACCTGCTGCATCCAAACGACATGGGCTACGCCAAATGGGCGGCCGCATTGCGCCCGATCTTTTCGACCCTGGGTTTTCTTGAACGCGAACGGGACGACTTCACGATCGAGAACGACTTTGTTCCGCTGTTCAACGGCAGCAACCTGGACGGGTGGCGTTACGGAACCAATCGCTTCAGCGATGAAACAGAAACCGCGGATGGCCGCTACGTGGCGAAGCTGGGGCGCCTGATTGTGACCACGCCTCCTGAAGGACGGAAGATTGTGCAACTGTGGACGACCGAGGAGTTTCCGAAGGACTTCATCCTGAAGCTTGAGTTCCGAGCCACGCCCAACGCCGACAGCGGCATTTTCATCCGGGGCCCGCAATTGCAATGCCGCGACTACTCCCTGGCCGGACCGTATAAGCAGCTCAAGAATTATCGTCCGCAGGAATGGAACCAGATTGAGATCATGGTGACCAACAACGTCGCGCATTGCACATGCAACGGCGAGGTGCTCGAAGCCGCGATGAAATTGCCCGCAACCGGGCCGATCGGATTGGAAGGGGATCGCGGACAGATGGAATATCGACGCATTCGCATCCATACGATTGGGATGGAGCCATGATGGACGGGCTCCGTGGGAAGTTATGGACATCGCGCTGCGGTGTTCACGTCGTGCGACCGATGCTGCGTTCCAGGTAAAACGTGGGGCGCGCGACGAACGCCGAAGCGCACAAAACACCTGCAAGCTGAAGCACGGTTCGTTAACTTCGCGGCATGACGCCAGAGCAGGCCAATAAGCGCCACGCGGAACTTGCCGGGGAAATTCGGCGGCATGATCACGCCTATTATGTCGCCGGCACGCAGCTCATTTCCGACCGCGAATACGATGCGCTCTTCAAACAACTTCAGGAGCTCGAAAAGAATTTCCCGGATTTGGTCACTCCAGAGTCGCCAACGCAACGAGTCGGCGGCGGCGTCAGTGAAAAATTCGCCCGCGTGCGGCATCTCGTGCCGATGCTCTCACTCGATAAAGTCGAAGCAAGTGATCATCCCACGAGCGTGGAAGAACCTGACCGCGAGAAGCGCAATCGACTTCAGGATGAAAACACCTTGAACGAATTGCGCGCGTTCGACACCACCCTGCGCCGCCAGTTGGGACGTGATCGAATTGAATACATCCTGGAACCGAAGGTGGATGGCGTTTCTGTCAGCGTGCATTATCGCGACGGCCGGCTTGCGCTCGGCGTGACGCGCGGTGACGGCACGGAAGGCGATGACATCACGGTGAATCTTCGAACTGTCCGATCCATTCCCACGCGGCTGCAAGCGGCTGGTGCGGGAACGAGCGCGCCTAAGCTGCTCGAAGTCCGGGGCGAGGCTTACATGACCATCAAGGACTTTGATGCATTGAACGCAAGGATGGCTGCTGCGGGCGAAAAAGCTTTTCCGAACGCGCGCAATGCCACCGCTGGCGCGTTGAAGCAACTCGACTCGAAACTCGTCTCGCAGCGCCCGATCCGCGCGGTGTTTTATGCGGTGGGCGCGCTGGAGGGGATCGAGTTCAAGCGCCATTCAGAAATGCTTGAGGCCCTGCGCGAAATGGGATTGCCCACGCAGAAGCTTTGGTGGGTTTGCCACGGAATTGACGAGGTGCTTGATGTCTATCGAAAGGAAGTCGTCTCCAATTACGACGAGGACCGCGACCTGCGTCGGCGGTTGCCGTATGAAATTGATGGGATCGTATTAAAGGTCAATACGTTGGCGGATTGGGCGCGCATTCCGGGACGCAGCCGCGCGCCGGGCTATGCGATCGTGCACAAGCCCGTGCCGTGGATTACTCCGGCCGAGACACGCCTGCGAGCCATCACGGTTCAGGTCGGAAGAACGGGGGTGCTTACTCCCGTGGCAGAATTGGAACCCGTGTTTGTTCAAGGCTCCACGATCGCCCGCGCGACGCTGCACAACGAGGACGAGATCCGCCGCAAGGATATCCGCATCGGCGACACAGTTGTGATTCGCAAAGCCGGGATGGTGATTCCGGAGGTGTATGAAGTTGTTAAAACAAAGCGTCCCGACGGCGCTCAGCCATTCGACTTGTTTGCGCACGTGAACGGAAAATGCCCAGCATGCAGAGGCGCGATCGCACGGGACAAAATCGAGCGCAGTGGCGGCGAAGAGGTGGCATGGCGTTGCCAGAACATTGCCGGCTGCCCCGCTCAACTCACGCGGCGTGTCGAGTATTTAGCGCATCGCAAGGCGCTCGATATCGAATCGCTTGGCGGCGTCGTGGCTGAGAAGCTCGTCGAACGTGGTGTTGTTCGCGATCCGCTGGATCTCTTCGACATCAATCCCGGCGAACTGGCACGCCTGAATCTCGGCACGGACGAAGAACCGCGAACGTTCGGAGAAAAAAATGCAGCGAAGATTGTTGAAGCGCTTGGACGTGCGAAGACAGCCCCGCTGCATCGCTGGATCCATGCGCTGGCCATCTCTGACGTGGGAGAAGCGACAGCGAAGCAACTGGCGGCAACACATGAGTCGCTTGAGGCTTTGGCCGATTCCGAAGTGCTGAGGGACATCCGCGATTTGGGACGCCTGGAAGCCGAGCGAGCCGAGGTGAGCCCGCGTTCGCGTCGAAACCCGCCGCGTGATGAAGGGGATCGAGCCGCACGGGAAAAGCGTGACGCGGAGTTGAAGCTGGAAATTGCGGAGATTGAGGCGCGCCTGGCTTCCGGAGGTTTAAAGTCGCGAATGCCGGAAGTCGGTCCCGTCGCTGCGGCCAGTGTCATTGATTTTCTGGGAGGCGATCCTGGAAGGAAGCTGCTCGCGCGAATGCGTGAACTGGGCATTCAGCCGGCCGCTGACGTGTCGAAAGCCAGCGGGCGGACCAACGCAGCGTTTGCTGGAAGAACGTTCGTTCTCACAGGCACGTTGCCTTCGCTCACTCGTGAGGCAGCCACGGAGAAAATCGAAGCGGCTGGCGGCAAGGTGAGTGGCAGTGTCAGCCGCAAAACGGATTACGTGCTCGCCGGCGCTGACGCGGGATCGAAACTCGAGAAGGCGCGTGAACTTGGCGTCAGGATTTTGACCGAGGAAGAGTTTCTCGCCATGTTGTAGCGATCGACCGCGGGCGCGGCGGTCTTGCCCTCAGTTCAAATGCTCAAGCTTTTCAAACGATTTTTCGAGCCAGGTGCAGAATTCGATCCCGCGCGCACGTGTCCAGAGTGCGGCTCGCCGTTATACCGCACTGCGAAACCAGATGATCTCGATTCATCATGTCCCAACATGGATTGTCCCGCACGGATCCGGCGTCTCATCGCGCATTGGTGTTCGTCAGCCGCGATGAATATTCCCGTCGACGAGCAACTGGTCCGGCTCCTCGTATCTTGCGGCCTGGCGCGGGACGCCAGCGAGCTCTATCGGCTGCGGCTGGGTGAGATCGGCGCACTGCCTGGAGTTGGCGCTGCCGCGGCCGCGGCGCTGTTCGATGCCGTTCGTGCGAGCACGAAGCTGGAAGGCTGGCGTGCGTTGTTTGGATTGGGAATTTCTGCCGTAGGAGTGAATGAAGCGCGAAAACTGCTGGAGAGATTTGGATCCGTGGACAATGTCTTCGCCGCGAGTGCAGATCGTTTGATCCGTGACGCGGGAGTTCCGGAAACTGCAGCGCGCAACGTGGTGCATTGGCACGGCGATCCTGTCAATCGACGGCTGGTTAAGCGATTATTCAAGGCGGGGGTTAATTTCAAACTGGAAGTTCCGCGCGGTTGAAGCGCGGCAGAGCCGCAACCAAAACGGGGGAAACGTGTTTACGCGAATTGAAGAGAGAAAGTTCAACCACGAATCACACGAACCACACGAATAGACAGCAGCGGAATTGAATATTCAACCACGGATGGAGACGGATGAAACCGGATTCGGAAACAGATTCCTCTGCCCTTTCTCTGCTGCCTCTGCGTGCTCTTGTTAAACGTCTTCTCTTTGTGCCCTTCCCGTGAGGCAACCTCTCTTGAATTCTGGAGGCAGATCGGGAAAGACAAAACGGGTTGACACGAATTGCACGGATTGACGAGAGGAAGTTCAACCACGAATCACACGAACCACACGAACCACACGAATAGACAGCAGCGGAATTGAATATTCAACCACGGATGGAGACGGATGAAACCGGATTCGGAAACAGATTCCTCTGCCCTTTCTCTGCTGCCTCTGCGTGCTCCTGCTCAATGCTTTCCTTCGCGTCCTTCGCGGCCGTCGCGTGAGGCATTTCGGATTAAACACGAATGAACATCGATGCAGAATTGAAAGAAAGCGTGAACCATGAGGTAAAATGACCGGCACGAAGCAAAACGGCGGTTACGCCAATTACGCCAATCGAGGCAAGGTGTGTGTGCGAATTTTTCAAACCACGAAACACACTAACCACACGAAAGTGAAAGCCGAATTCGTCCAAGGACGGCGAAGACGAGCTTAAACCCTGACGGACACTGATGAACACAGATCGGCGTAGAAGCCGCAGGAGGGTGGCGTCAGGCATCTTGCCTGACGTAGAGGGCGTGCATCCTTGCCGCCCAGAAAAACGTCAAGCACGAGAGACACTCAGATTCTTTCAGTGCGCTCGGCTTTGTTTGAGGTTCCTTCCACCGGGCTGGAAGCCCGGCTCCACGGCAGGCAAGGATGCCAGCCTCCACGGCCGCACTCCTTTGCAAAACCTTCTTCCACTTCGTTCCGCACCCGATAGACTGCGCGCCTCATGAAAGCGGCTGTGCTCTACGGCAAAGAAGATGTTCGGATCGAGGAAGTGATTCCTGCGCCCCTCAAGGCTGGGGAAGTGCGGATTCAGATCAAGGCAGCCCTCACCTGCGGCACAGACCTGAAGGTCTTTCGGCGGGGCTATCACGCAAAGATGATCGTCCCACCCGCAGTGTTCGGCCACGAGCTGGCTGGCGTCATCTCGGAAATCTCCCATGCCGCGGACGACTTGTCTGATCGTGACTGGCATATCGGTGACCGCGTTGTCGTCGCGAATTCAGCCCCTTGCGGCACGTGCTTCCATTGCCAGGCGGGGCAGGAAAATATTTGCAACGACCTGTTGTTCCTGAACGGGGCTTACGCGGAGTCCATTGTTATTCCGGCGCGCATTGCATCGAAGAACATGCTTCGTCTCAAACCGGAAACGTCGTTCGCTGATGCGGCATTGACGGAGCCGCTGGCGTGTGTGGTGCAAGGCATTGAAGATTTGAAACTCCAGCCAGGGCAGCATCTGCTGGTGCTGGGAGCCGGGCCGATTGGATTGATGTTTGTCGCCCTGGCGCGCGAACTCGGATGCGAGGTCACGGTCGCGGGCAGGCGGGCCGTGCGGCTCGAGGCGGCGAAGCGGCTGGGCGCGGGACAGGTTGTGGACATAGGCGACGGCTCTGATTTGGCCGCCCGGGTGCGCGGTGGGAGCACGGGTGCATTTGATGCGGTTGTTGAAGCGGTTGGGAAGCCGGAGGTTTGGGAAGCCAGTGTGCAGCTCGTGCGGAAGGGGGGAAAAGTGAACTTCTTCGGAGGTTGTCCTGCGGGAACAACAATCACGCTCGATACCACGTTGATCCATTATTCAGACCTCACGCTCCTTGCCAGTTTTCATCACACACCGCGGTCGATTCGCCGCGCGTTGGAATTTATCGAGAGGGGCGTCATTCGCGCAGCAGATTTTGTCGATGGCGAATGCAGCCTCAGTCAATTGCCCGAGCTATTGAAGTCAATGACTGCAGGGAACCGCGCTGTCAAAACCCTCGTGCGTGCGGGCTGAGGAGCGCGCCGTGGCTAGCGTGGTGGGACGAGCGTTGGCGAGTTCGGAACTGTGTTGTGCGAAGGCAGCATGAATGCCGCGGTCCGCTCATATTTTTCCCTGCTTGAGACGTTTGCGTTCGCGCATGAATTCGATCACGCCGGGGACGATGGACAGGATGATGATCGCGAGAATCACCGTGGAGAAATTATTTCGGACGAACGGGAGGTTCCCGAAGAAATAACCTGCGGGCACGAGCAGGAGAATCCACAACAACGCCCCCGAGACGTTGAACATCATAAAACGGGAGTAGGTCATTTTGCCCAGTCCTGCCACAAAAGGCGCGAAGGTGCGGACGATCGGAACAAAACGCGCGATGATGATGGTCTTGCCGCCATAACGCTCATAGAAATCATGCGTACGCTTGACGTGCTCCGGTCGAATCAATCGCGGATATTTCTTTTGAAGTTTCTCGCCCAGAAAATACCCAATCCAGTAGTTCACTGAGTCCCCGAGAATCGCCGCCACAATCAGCGAACTCAGGACGATCCAGAGATTGAGCCCATCGGGACGGGCAGCGAGCGCGCCAACTGCAAACAGAAGGGAATCGCCGGGAAGAATCGGGGTTACGACCAGCCCTGTTTCGCAGAAAATGATCAGGAACAGGAGGACATAGATCCACGGTCCGTATTGCCCGACAAGAGCATCCAGGTGCTTGTCAAGATGCAGGACCATGTCGATGACTTGCTTCAGGAAATCCATGGGCCGGGAAGCTAGAGAAAGAGCATCGCTGGGGAAAGTTTGAACTGAGGGGTTTCAGTTCTGAAAGGAACCCGCCTTTCACGGCGCTGAAGAGTTCCAGTGCTTGCGTGCGGGACGAGTATTGGAACGTTTGGAAGTGTCTTGCGCTGAAGCGGCATGAAATACCGCTCTCCTTGCGCAGTCAACGAGCTGCCGAACCCAACCTGTGTGCCTCGATACCGGCGTCTGCCGCAGGCTGCGGCCAAACCCAGTCTTTTCCCAACAGCCAATAGTGCGAGCGGGAAGTTCGGGCCGGCGTCGCATCGCCGCCACTGTCGATGCCATCAGCGCCCACGGAGTACAGCACAAATGTGCCATCAGGCTTCGCCAGATAGCGCAGTGGTTTTCCGTCCACCGGATCCTTTGAAACATGGGGCAGAAAATCCGGCACGAGCTGTTGCAGTGAGTTGGGGAAGGAACCATGGCGAAGCTGGAAACGTTTAAGAGCGATGGCTGTGACCGCCATGACCCGGGTGGCTTCGGCTGCCAACATTTTGTCCAGAGCCTTCGATAGACTGCCGGTGGAGTCGAACATCTCACCGATATCCTGGCCCAGGACGGAGCGCAGCCATGAATTAGCCGTGAAATCGTCCAGGCCACGGGCCTTGAGCTCGGATTGCAGATGATTCAGTTCAGGTTTGAACGCGCCATTTGTTCCGATCCGTCGGACTGTCTCGACGCACAGTTGTGCAAACTCAATCGCGCGCCGTTCATCGGCAAAGGACCATGATTTTCGCCAAACGATTTCCGCCGCACGCAACCGCGCATTTTCGCCGAGCCCACGCAAGGAATCGATCATAGTCGACGATGAAGAAGGCGCAGGGGTCGTAAAGTAGGAGTCTGGCTCGTCGCGCATTAGGGCGATCGCCATGGGCAGCATGGTTCTTTGGAGTTCGAACGTGTGTTGCATCGGGCGGACGAACTCGAGGTGGCTCCATCCACGTTGCACCTCAACCAATTCGGCTTCGTTGACGGCCGCGTTGTGCAGCAGTTCGATTGTGGGCGTCAGGACGGTGGCAACCATGGCATGCCGGACCAACTCTGAAATTATCATTCGCTGGTCATCAAGTGCTGAGATGAGCGTGAGAACAGTGGTCACATTCCGCGCGGCTTTGTCAGTCTGATCGCGGTGAAGGTGATAGAGCGCCGACGAGTTGAGCTGTGTTGCGATGGACTTTTGCTTTGCAAGGGGACTGAGTCGCATTCGCGGGCCCTCCATGTATTCGAGATCAAAGTCGAGGCGGCAGCCCAACGGCAGGCGCAGCAGTTGCCCCAGGTGCGGGCTCCGTTTGTCTACGGCGTCACCGATTTCCTCCCAAGTGTTGGTCGCCCAGTCCCTGAGTTCCCATTGCGGCCGTTTTGAAGCCAGAACCATTCGTCCTGGCCCGACCATGGTGGGGCCTCCCATTCCGTTCGTAGAAAGGGCGTCCTCCGGCAGCAACTCGAGGCCGGCCGCCACTGATTCAAACACGTGCGCATAGTTGCTTTGGGGCGGGACCCGAGGCGGCGCGAGTTTTGCCAGGTCGAAAACTTCACCGCGACTCCGCAACTCCGCGCGATAGCGATCCGCGGCACTCGAAGCATCCGTGGCCCACAAGAGGAGCACAAACCAAAGAAGCGCCATCACCACTACGAGCGTGCCAACACCTTTTAACGCCCAGTGATTGACGAACCGCTTCATCGATTCGGGTTCGTCCTGACGAACGCTTCAGCTTCGTTGTCACTGACGCGCTGCGGCCAAACCCAATCTTCGGCCTTCAACCAATGATGTTCCTTGGCACCTCGCAGACTTGAGCCTCCGTCGTCTTTGAAGTCCTTGCCAATTGAATACAGCGTGAACGTTCCGTCTTGATTGCGGCGATAACGCAGAGTTTTGCCATCTGCGGGATCACGTGGAGGGGCTGGGCTGAACGCAGGAACCAGTTGTTCGATCCGTTCAGGGAATTCCCCGTGCTTCAAGTGATACCGTCTTAATGCAATTGCTGTCATTGAAACCACTCTTCCCGCGTCGGCAGTCAGCATGATGTCCAGAGAACTGCCAAGCGAAGACTCTCCGAAGATCCCCAGCATTGTGTCGTCGAATTGCAGCCGCAGCCAGCTTTCGGGCTCACGATCCAGGCCGCGGCTTTTTATTTCGTGATCACGCCGCGCGAGCGCTGAATGGTATGAGCCATTGGTTTCAATCTGTCGCACCGTTTCGACAAGGATTTGGTTCAACTCCAGCATGCGGCGCTCGTCCTCGTATGACCATGTCGTTCGCCACATTAAGACCCCTGCCTTGGATTTCACGGAGTTCAGCAGTTCGAGCAAATCGGTTGATCCACTGGCCGGGACAGCCACACCCATTACGGCAGCAGCGGCAGGGTCCCTTCTCAACTGCTCGATCGAAACCGATGCAACGGCTTGTTCCATGATCAGCGCATTTTTCATGGGCCTTTGAAAGGACACGCGATCCCAAGCATCCGATACGGCAGCAAGGTCGACGTCGGTTACTTCCTCGGCCTGTAGCAATTCCCAGGTAAGCGGGACTGCATAGGAAGCCAACGCGTAACGGACCAATTCGGAAACAACTATGCGTTCATCGTCCATCGCCGCGAGAAGAACAAGGAGGGCCTGCAACTTCTCTGCCGCGGCTCGCGATTCGCGTTTGTGCAGGTCAACCAACGCAGCCGCGGATAGCATTTGGACGCAGCCTTTCAGCGGCGCGAGGTGGGGCAAGAGGAGGTTGAATCCTTGTTTATAATCCAAAGCGAAGTCCAATCGTGTTCCACTTGGGAGTTGTTTCAAAAGATCGAGCCCATGTTGGCGGTGAGCAAGAGCTGATGTGATTTCCTCCCATGAATTGCTTAGAGGCCCGTTCACGACGGACGGTTGCTGAAGGATTGCCAGAGCCTTTCCCGGGCCAGTCATTCGCATGGCTCGAGGAGGATTGCGGTTGATTGGGTCCTCTGACGCCAGATCCAGGTGAGGTATGGCTGTCATCAGCGCGGGTGCACTGTTGCTTGGCGAAGGAACGCGCGGCGGGCGGACGCTGTTTATATCCAGGCGTGCGCCAGCCCCCCGGAGTCGTTCGCGAACATTGGCAAGTTCGCATCGTGAGGAAAATGTCTGGATTGCGAGCAGAATTGTGAGCAGGACCGCAATGACAGCCAGGACGACCAACAGTTTCGCCCACCACTGTTTCACGACCCTGCCTTCAGAAAGAAGTTTCGTTGCTTGTCGTTGATCGCCATCTGAAGCTTCGCCATCACCTGCAGCATGTCTTCCCACACCTTGCGTTTCTCGGTGATCGATTGATTTCGGAGGAGGTACGCGGGGTGATACGTGGGCATCAGGGGAATACCCCGATACGTCTGCCAGTTGCCGCGCAATTTCGTGATTCCTCCTGCCTGTCCGAGCAAGCCCTCGACAGCCGTGCCGCCCAGCGCCACCAGCACTTTCGGCTTGATGAGGTCGATCTGCTCATGGAGGAACGGAATGCACGTTTGCATCTCCTGTGAGGTTGGCTTGCGATTTCCCGATTCCTGCGCAGGCATGTCGGGGCGGCACTTCAAGATATTTGCAATGTAAACTTTTTCGCGGCTGAGGTTCATTGCCTGGATGATCTTTGTCAGCAACTGGCCCGCCTTCCCGACGAATGGCTCGCCCGCCTGGTCTTCATCTGCACCAGGAGCTTCGCCGACGAACATCAGCTCGGCGTCAATATTCCCAACGCCGAACACAACATTTTGGCGCGCGGCCACCAACGGCGGACATTGCGTGCATTCCAGGACCTTTTTTCTCAGGGCTTCGAATGCGGCAGCCTTGGGCGAATCGGCGATTGCAGCAGACGGGGCTGGAACTGCGGCGGCCGAAAGTTCGACCACAACGGGTTTCGCGGATGGAATGCTTGGTTGCGCGCGAGCTGCAACCGAGCGCGATGTCACGGGGCCGGGGGAAGCTGACGCGGCGCGGCGGACGGGTGCAGCAGGCGTCAAAGCGGCGAGGGCCGCGAGTTTTTCCGGCGAAACAGGAATAAACCGAACGCCGTGCGCCTTGAGATCCTTCACGTGCGCGATCGTCGCCTCTAACAACTCCTGGTAAACGTCGGACATAGCTTCAGTTCGATTCCGTGGTCTCTCGCGCTTCGTGATTCCGATTGATCGGGCGGCGCTTACTCGTGCCGCAGGGCTTCCACGGGATCCATCTTTGCCGCGCGCATGGCGGGATAGATTCCGAAGATCACACCGACCATTCCCGAAATGGTGAACGCGAGCAGCGGCGACCAGAACGTCACAATCGTTTTCATTCCCGCAGTGTGGGTGACGATCAGCGGGATCATCACGCCAAGGATCACGCCTATCAGACCGCCCGCGCCGGAAAGCATCACGGTCTCAACAAGAAATTGTATGACGATGTCCCGCCGCCGGGCGCCGAGCGCGCGGCGGATGCCGATCTCACGCGTGCGTTCGGTAACGCTCGCGAGCATGATGTTCATGATGCCTATGCCTCCGACGAGCAGAGAGATGGCGGCGATGGACCCGAGGACGATGTTGAAGATCTGCTTGGTCCGTTCGGCGCTCTTCAGCAATTCAAGCGGCACGACGATTTCATAATCCTTCTTCTTGTGATTGCGCTGCATCACTTCTTTGATGGCCTCCGATACGCCCATGACCTTGTCGAGCGATTCGACCTTTACCGTGAGATCGTGCAGTTGGACGCGCTCGGCTTCGGTGCTGCCGGCGCGGCGGCGGATCAGGACTTCGCCATAACGCGACTTGCCGGTTTCCAGCGGGATGAACATGCGATGCACGGCCGATTTGGAATCGCCCTGCCCCTCTTCGCCTTTGATCTCGGTGCGTGGTTCCATGACGCCGATGACCTGATAGTAATCGCTTCCCACGCGTACATGCTGGCCGATGGGCGACTGCAATGGAAACAGGGCTGCGACCATTTCTGCGCCCAGCACGCAGACACCCGCCTGCCCTGTCATATCGTGGTCCGTAAAGAATCGGCCCGCGGCCACGCGATGGTTTCGCATCTCGGGATACCACGGAACCGTGCTCACCACGTCGCAGTCGACGCGCCGGCTGATGTTCCAGACATAGTCGCGAATGATACGCGCGGGCAGGACAATCGAAACGCCGGGGATCGTCATGGCGATGCGTTTGGCATCGTTGTAAGTGATCCCGTATTGCAGCACGGAACTTTGGCTTCCGCGATCCGAGACCTTTTGTTCCTCAGGAGGTTTGACACTGCGCAGGAGAATGTTTTGGCTGCCGAGACTCTTGATACGCTCCTGTGCCTCATAGCTGGCGCCTTCGCCGATCGCCAGCATGGAGATTACCGAGCAGACACCGAACACGATTCCGAGCGCCGTCAGCAACGAACGCAGGCGATGCAGCCAGAGGCTCTTCATCCCGAGCCGCACGGCACGTTGCAATCGTGCCATTGAGAAGCCTGGTGCCACGCCGTGTTTGGGAATAAACTTAGCGTCGGACATCGGTTTCAATTTCGCCATCCCTCAGCCGAATTGCCCGGCTGGATCGCTCGCCGACAGAAACGTCGTGGGTCACGAGGATTAACGTTTTTCCCTGCGCATTCAGGTCGTCAAACACCTTCAGGATTTCCTTGCCCGACGACGAATCCAGATTGCCTGTCGGTTCGTCAGCGAGGATGACGAGCGGGTCGTTCACGAGCGCGCGCGCAATCGCAACGCGCTGCTGCTGGCCACCGGAAAGTTCGAACGGCTTGTGATCGAGCCGCTTTCCAAGGCCGACAAGCGACGCGAGCCGGCAGGCGATCTCGCGGCATTCGTCTTCAGGCCGATCCTGGTAATAGAGCGGAACCTCAATGTTCTCAACCACCGTGAGCTGCTGAATCAGGTTGTAGCTCTGGAAAATAAAGCCCAATCTCGCGCCGCGGACAGTCGAGAGTGAATCATCATCCATTTGCGAAACGTCATCGCCGCCCAGGAAATACTGTCCCGAGGAGGGCCGGTCCAGGCAGCCGAGCAGGTTGAGCAGTGTCGATTTTCCGCATCCAGACGGTCCCATGATGCTGATGTAATCGCCGGGCTGGATGCTGAACGAAACGCCGCGCAAGGCTTGAACCGTCACGGGCCCCATCTGGTACGTTTTGCGAACGTCTGCAAACTGAACGATCGGCGATCCCATGGCCTTCAAATCTTCGCCGTGGTCGCAGGACCGGTCGTCGTTTCGGGCGGCGCCGTTTCGTTCTCGAGTGGCTTGTCTGCAGGCCTGGGTTCAGAGGGCGAGGTGGGAGCCGAGGCTGTGGGCGGCCGCAGCATGACCCGTTCGCCTTCGCGAATTCCCTGCCGAATCTCGATGAATTCATCCGTAAATTCGCCGACCTGCACGGGGCGGCGTTCGGGAGATCCGCCGTTCACGACGTAACAGACCTGCTTGCCTTCCTCGGGCACGACCGCCTGGATGGGAACGTAAATGACGTCATCAAGCTGGTTGACGAGGACTTCAACTTTCGCGCTCATGCCTGGCTTCACCCACTCATGCGTCCCGTCGATTGCGATCGTGGTCAGGTAAACCTTGAGGTCGGGATTCATCCAGCGATTTTGAGAATCAGGCAGCACGCCTACCTTGGTGATCTCGCCTGTCAGAGTTTCATCGGGGAACGCGTCGACAGTGATGCGGGCCTTTTGACCCTTCTTCACCTTTTTGATGTAGCTCTCATGGATCTTCACGTTTACAGCCATGCGGGTCATGTCGGGAATGGTGATGATCGCCTGGCGCTCGCGCACGGTGGCGCCTTCGCGAATGGGTTCCTGGTTGCCATAATAAACGCCGTCATCGCGATTCGCGCCATACACCACGAGCCCGCTCTTTTCAGCGCGCAAGACGCATTTTGCCAATTGTTCCTGGAGATCCTGCCGCTGCCGCGATTGCACTTCATACTGGCCGCGCGCCGAGTTGAGGCGCGCTCGTGCCTGCGCAAGTTTGGAAATGGCAACGCGCCGGGCCTTGTCGAGTTCGCGAACGGCTTCCGAATACTTGGAAAGCGATTCCTCGGCAGACCTCAGAAATTCGTACTTCAGGAACAGCGCCTGGGCGGTTTCGGCCGTCTGCACTTTCAAGCGGGCGCTCTCATGCGAGATTTCGTCGCGTGTGATTTCAGTCTTCGGGACGAAGCCTTTTGAGAACAGCCGCCGTGTACCTTCCAAAGCAGTCGAGGCCTGCCCGAGTTCCTTTTGCGCGACCTGCAAGTCGTCTTCAAGCTTGCGCAGTTTCTGTTTCGCTTCGCCGTCGCCGAGCAGGTTCATGTCTGCGTACCGGCTGAAATCCACCCAGAACGTGCGGGTCACGCGTTCGGGTTCCTCGATGGGCGCAACCTCGGGAGCAGCAGTGGTTGCCGTGCTGCCTGCCTCGCGAACAGGCAGCTTCACTGAAATGGTCTCGGGAACTTCGCCCGCCGAGGAGACCTGCATGACCATGAGTTTGTCGGTGTCGACTGCTCGCGTGGGGGTCTCAGGAATGGCGGCGGATGCGTTGAGCGTCTGCTCCACATTGTTCGTCGTCGCTTCGGCGAGATACTGATCGAGCCCGATGTCCTTGACGATTTGCGACGTGACCTTGTCGCCGAGGAACTTGTCGAAATCCATCCGCGCGAATCGGACCTTCTGTTCTGCGGCCTTGATGTCACTGTCGTTTTGTCCGAGCTGGATTTCGTAGTTCTGTTGCGCGTCGGTGAGGCTCGCGAGGGCGGATTGATATTGGATTTCCTGCTGCACCATGCGGCTCTGGAGATCCGAGGAGTCGAGCTCGCACAAAATCTTGCCATTCTTAACGTCCTCGTCCGTGACGAGATATCCTTCCTCGACGATCTTGAGGATTTTGGCGCCCTGATAGCCGACGCGGACTTCGCATTTGATTTCCTGGGCTTCGAGGGCCTGCAGGCTGCCGCCTTCAAGGACCGAGATGTTCAATGCGCCGCGCCGCGCTGCGAACGTGGGAGCGCCTTCCTGGACCTTTGAACCGCGCCCAAACCAAAGGATGGCGCCGCCGATGATCAGGACGACTCCCGCCAGCTGCATCCACGCGGGTTGCCGACGAATGACTGTGTAGATTTTAGTAAGCTGCCGCATTGGATACCTCCTGCCATTGGCCGTTGTCTTTGATGTAAAGAATTCCCATTTGATTCCAAAATTGAAGACGCGCGATGGTGTGCGTCACGAGCGCCTGGGTTCGTTCGTTTTTTGAATCGATCAGCGCATTTTGCGCATCGACCTGGTCCTGCGCGCGGGCGCGTCCCACTTCAGAGAGCAGTTCCTGCTCTTCGACGCGGCGCTCTGCGATCCCGACGCCAATCTCACTGATCTCGTAATTGCGCTTTGCCTGGTCAAGCGTTCGCCAGCTCTCGCGCACTTCGAGGCGAATCTGGTCTTCCTGCTGTTCCACGTTGCGAACCGCGCGCTTGGCGGCGATGAGAGCTCCACGATACGAATTGCGTTCGGATGTGCGATCGAAGGGAAGATCGACATCGAGTCCCGCGCTCCAGCTATAACGGTCGGGATCGGGCAGGGCGAGGCGGCCATATGGTTCATCGCCGCTGACGAAGCCGCCCGTCGCGATGAAGTCGACCTGCGTTTTCAAGGCGTCACGGGCCAGAGCCACCGAGCGTTCGGCGTCGGTGAGTTGATCCCGCACGTTCATGAGGTCCATGCGCGCGACGAGCGCGACTTTCACGGAGTTCTCGGCGTCCAGGTTGGGATGTTGAATGACCAGTTTTTCCAGTTCCCGATCGTCGAGGACGAGGTTGATTGTCACGGGAATTCCCAACTGCTGCAGCTTGAAGTTGTCGAGGGATTGCTGGTAAACGCTGACGGCGTTGATCCAGCCGCTTTCCGCGCTGAGTTCCTGCTGCTCCAGACGGCCGAGGTCGGCGGTGGTCACACGGCCTTCGGCGGCAAGTGCACGCGTGCGTTCGGCATTGCGGCGGGAGCTTTCAAGATTGAGAAAGCTGTTGCGAACGGCATCGCGCTGGCCCAGCACGCGATAGTACGCGGTCGCGACCTGCACGCTGAAGTCCTTGCGAAATTGAGTAAAATCGCGCAGGTCGTATAACACGTCACGCTCCGCCTGTGTCAGGTTTTCCATCTGTCGCTTGAAACCCGCATCGCGCAGCAACGGCCGGACGAATGTTGCAGCCACACGCGACGAGGTTGCCGAACGCGGATCGCCCGTGATGAACCGCACAAAATCCGTGCTCAACGCAACAGACAGGCGGCCCACGTCGCGGATCAGCCAATCCACGTTCAGGTCGCCGTCGGCTTGCACATGCTGATCCTCGACGAGCCTGTCGGTCAGCACGACGACCGGTTCCTGCGTCACAGGGTCGATGACTTCCACGGCCTCATTGATGGCCTGGCCCCCGACGCCGGCGCTTCCCCCGCCCGAGAAAAGGGGAGCGAATTGATGCCGGGCCAGCGTCAGGCTGAGGGCTGAAAGGTAGAGCTGTTCCTTGCGCAGCTGATACGTGCGGTTGTGTCGAACCGCCACCTTCAAGGCCTCGTCCAATGGCAGGATGTGTGCGCCGATCTCGTTGGTCCCATCGGTGCCGAGAAAATCCGCTGCAGCGGGAACGGTCGGGAGCGAAGCGAGATCCACGACATTGGTTTGCTCGATGGTGAAGGCGGGGTCCGCGTTGGGAACGGCTTTGGATTTTGCTTCAAGAATCTTGTAGGCGCGGCGGTCAGCAGCCTTTTCGTAGCGCGCGGCACTGCAGCCTGCGAGCACAAGGGCGAGCAACAACGCCGGCCAGCACCGGGTTGTTTTCCAGTAGTTCGTCGATAGCTTCAACGCGCTATAGACTGACTGGAGCGGCCATTTCTTCATAAAAACGTTTCAAAAGGTGAGACTGCCGAGCCGCCAAATCTGGAGGTAAAACACGCCTGCAGTCTCCCGGCTGAGATTAGACACAAACTCAAACTGAATGTCACGCGGGAGATTGGCCGTTCAACGTATAAAACCGTCATTCGCGGAGAGTTGCGTCTAATGAGACGCGGCGTGCGAAAGACTTAAGCTGGAGCGCAGGCTTTCAGCGTGCTTTAGCGTCAATCCTGCGTGCCTTCGTAAATCCCTGCCATTGCTGCGTTTGGCATCAGGAAGGATCGGCAAAACGATTGCAAACGAAATGAGGAGGAGGATGGAGCGGGCGAAGGGAATCGAACCCTCGTGTGCAGCTTGGAAGGCTGCCGTTCTACCATTGAACTACGCCCGCCTCCGCGCAGAGCGCTTTGGCGGCAAGCCCGGGAGGGGCTCGCGCAACGGGCCAAAGCATACGTTCCGAGCATTCATTGTCAATGCGCGAGCACAGACCGTTGCGCAGACGATTTCATTTCTGCGGAGTGCCGACTTGCAGTCGTTGGCTTACGACCATGAACAAATCGATCGTGCACACTTGGGGGTTTGTGTCCGTCGGCAAAAAGAATCACCTCGCATTTGCCGCCCCGGGGATTTCAAGCGCAAAGCCAACTGGAAGTCGGCGCTCCGTCCGGACGCTTTGCTCCGCCAGCCCAACTCCGACGCCAGGCAGAACAAAACTGGGCAACTGCGCAGAGGCGGCCGCGCACGGAAACTGCAAGCTCGACACGACGTTGGCCTGACTCAAGACTCTCCAGCCGTATGAACGCGCTGCTCCTCATTGGTGGCCGGGTGATCGACCCCGCCAACCGTCTCGATTCCTCTGCGGACCTGCTGATTGTAGACGGCAAAATCGCCGCAGTGGGCGCTGATGCCACCAATCGCGCGCCCAGTGACGCGGAGCGGATGGACGTATCCGGCCTCGTCGTTTGCCCGGGATTGATCGATTTGCACGTTCACCTCCGAGAACCGGGCCAGACGGCGAAGGAAAACATTGCGACAGGCACCGCCGCCGCAGCGCGCGGAGGATTCACCACGGTCGTCTGCATGCCGAACACATCCCCATCGATCGACAACGCGGGAACGGTTGCGTTGATCCGGGATCGGGCGCAGCAGGAAGGGAAAGCCAACGTGCTGGTGGCGGGCGCCATCACGAAGGGAATCGCGGGGGAAGAACTCGCGCCGATCGGATCCTTGAAGCGTGCGGGCGTGGTGGCGATTACCGACGATGGGCATTGCGTGCAGAACAACGAACTGATGCGGCGCGCGTGCGAATACGCGAACATGTTCGGCCTTCCTGTGATGGATCATTGCCAGGATTACTCGCTCGTGACGGATGGCGTGATGCATGAGGGCTATTGGAGCACGGCGCTGGGGCTCCGGGGCTGGCCTGCTGCGGGTGAGGAAATGATCGTCGCCCGCAATATTCTCCTGGCGGAACTCACTGGCGCCAGTGTGCACTGCCAGCACATCAGCGCGGCGGGCAGCGTGCGGCTGATTCGGGAGGCGAAGCAGCGCGGCGTTCCGATCTCTGGCGAAGCCTGTCCGCATCATTTCGTCCTCACCGATGCCGCCGTCGCCGGCAGCGGGAAGTTTTGGGCGCAGGACGGACGATCCATTTTTGGAGTTGGCGATGTTCCCGAAGCGTCGCTTCCTGCGTGGCCGGCGTATGACACAGGGATGAAAATGAATCCGCCGCTTCGTTCGGCGGCGGATCGCGAGGCAATCCTTGAAGGACTCGTTGACGGCACATTGGAAATCCTGGCGAGCGACCATGCGCCCCATTGCGGTTACGAAAAAGAAGTCGAATTTGATTACGCGCCGTTCGGCATCACGGGCCTTGAGACCGAACTCTCGCTGTCGCTGATGCAGTTGTATCACACGCGCAGAATGGGCCTGCTCCAGTTGATCGAAAAGTTTACGGTTGCTCCCGCCAGATTGCTGCGGGTTGCGAAAGGAACGTTGAGCGTGGGGGCGGATGCTGATGTGACGGTGCTCGACCCGGAACGGGCGTGGACATTTGACAGGACGGAAACGGCAAGCAAGTCTTTAAACAACCCGTTTCATGGCTGGCCGCTCAAGGGAAAGGCCGTCGCAACGATTGTTGCGGGACGAAAAACCTGGATTGAGGAAAGCCATTTGGTTGGGGTCTGATTATTATGAAACAGTTTCTGACAGTATTGATCGTGTGTTGGACCGCAGCGCTGGCGTCTGCGGCTGAACCGCAGTGGTTTGTTGATTTCGAAAAGGCGAAGGAGAAGGCGAAGACCGAGAAGAAACTGATTTTCATGAACTTCACGGGCTCGGATTGGTGTCCGCCCTGCGCGATGTTCGCAAAGTACGTCGCGAGCGACCCTGCATTTCAGGCATTTGCCAAAAACAATCTGGTTCTCGTAGAGGTGGATTTTCCAAGGCGCAAGCCGATGTCGAATGAGCAGCGCGCAGCCAATGAAGCGCTTGGCGCCCAGATGAAAGCCAGCAATGTGCTGCCCACCTACGTCGTGCTCGACAGCGACGCTAAGGAATTGAAGAGATTCCATTACCGCGGCGAAGACGGGAAAGCGTTCGTGGCGATGCTGGAGAAGATAAAAAAGTGATTGGAGGAATTGCGGGCGTGTGTTCATACGAGGTCCCGGGGAAAAGCTTGACCCTTTGCCGTGCCGCTCTAGCATCGCGCCCGGTCGCTGACGAATGAAAGCAATTTTGGCTCTCGAAGACGGTTCCGTGTTCCATGGCGAAGGTTTTGGCGCGCGCGCGACCGCCTGTGGCGAAGTGTGCTTCAACACTTCCATGACGGGTTACCAGGAAATCCTGACCGACCCTTCCTACAAGGGGCAGATCGTCACGATGACCTACCCGTTGATTGGAAATTATGGCGTGAACCGGCAGGACGTTGAATCCTGGCGTCCACACGTGGCTGGATTTGTCATTCGTGAACTCTCGCCTGTTGTCAGCAACTGGCGCGCTGATTTTTCCCTCGCGGAATACCTCGAGCAGAATGGGATTCCGGGAATTCAGGGCATCGACACCCGGGCACTGACGAAAAAGTTGCGCGTGCACGGCGCGTTGAAAGGGTTGATCTCGACGGAGGAGATTCCAGACGAGGAAGCGGTCCGCAGGGCCAGGGCATGGACGGGACTCGTGGGCGTGGATTACGTCAAGGACGTCACGCATCGCGAAGCCTTCCTGTGGGATGAAAACGACGAGCAGAGCGCGCGGTTCAGCCTGGTTCGCGGGATGTCGCGCGGCGATGCCAGGAGCATGCGCGATCCGCTCCCGGCCGCTGACATTCCCATTGTGGCGTATGACTTTGGAATGAAGTACAACATCCTGCGTCGATTGCGCCAGCAGGGTTTCAAGGTGCAGGTGGTGCCTGCCACCACACCGGCCGCGGAAGCATTGAAGCATAAGCCGGCTGGAATATTTCTCTCGAACGGACCCGGCGATCCTTCAGCACTGGATTATGCGGTGAAGTCCGCGAGCGATCTTGTGAAATCGGGCGTTCCGATTTTCGGGATCTGCCTTGGCCACCAGATTCTGGGGCAGGCATTTGGTGGAAAAACGTTCAAGCTGAAGTTCGGGCACCGTGGCGGCAACCAGCCGGTGAAGGATCTCGAAAGCGGGAAGGTTGAGATCACGTCGCAGAACCATGGGTTCGCCGTTGATCCGAAATCATTGCCAGCTGACATCTCCGTGGATCGGATTAATTTGAACGATCAAACGGTTGAAGGCATGCGTCACAAGACCAAACCGATTTTCTGTGTGCAGTATCATCCCGAGGCATCGCCGGGGCCGCACGACTCGACGCCCTTGTTTGCAGAATTCCGGGCCATGCTCGAGAAGCGCGGTTGACAACGGAACGCGCGTTGCGTCTCAATGCGCGCCACATCGTTTCCGTTTGACTTGAATTAGTTCGTGGCGATAATCGCACAGGCGTAACAAAATATGGCTCGACTCGTTGTCCTCAACACGGGAATGTCCGGACGCTCGCATGAACTGTCTGTCGAAAAGACGACTATAGGCCGGGTTGAGGATAATACCTTCCAGATATCCGATCCCTCCGTTTCCAGTCATCACTGTGAAATC
This sequence comes from Verrucomicrobiia bacterium, assembly GCA_035629175.1. Taxonomy (NCBI): domain Bacteria; kingdom Pseudomonadati; phylum Verrucomicrobiota; class Verrucomicrobiia; species Verrucomicrobiia bacterium. The sequence continues at coordinate 113,548 of DASPIL010000070.1, forward strand.
CTGATGCGCGGTTCGGACGTGGTGGTAAAGGATCTCAATTCCACAAACGGCACCTTCGTCAACGGCGAACAGGTTTCGGAAAAGACCCTCAAGCCCGGCCAGACTCTGCGGCTGGGACAGGTCGAAATGCGGCTCGACAGCGATGGCGCTGCCGCACCCGGGCTTCCAGGTGCTTCATCAGCTTCCGCCCCTGCACCCTCGTCCACGCCCACTCCCGGTGGCAAGAAGCTTGATCAGACGATGGTGATGCAGCGCGGTGTCAGCCTGGACGAACTCGAACAGGGTCCGCGCACCGGCGGTTTCGACACCACGAGCAAGGCATTCTCCAAGAAAAGCAACAAAGGGAATCGCATGTTCCTGATCGCAGGCATTGTAGTCGTCGTGATCATCCTGCTCGTCCTGCTTGTTGCGCTGGCGATGGTGAAGAGCTGAGGCTACTTCAACCAGCGCGCCACATCCACGGCAGCGTAGGTGATGATGATGTCCGCTCCCGCACGGCGCATCGCAAGCAACGATTCCAGAGTCACCGCCCGTTCGTCGATCCATCCTTTTTCTGCCGCTGCCTTGATCATGGCGTGTTCCGCGCTCACCGCATACGCGGCGGTGGGATAGCCAAATTCAGTTTTCACACGATACAGGATATCGAGATAGGCCAGAGCCGGTTTGACCATCACCATGTCCGCGCCTTCTGCAACGTCCAACGCGACTTCCCGCAACGCTTCCCGCGCATTGGCGGCGTCCATCTGGTAACTGCGACGATCCCCGAACTTCGGCGTCGATTCCGCGGCTTCGCGAAACGGCCCGTAGTATGCCGACGCAAATTTCGCCGCGTACGCGAGAATGGGCGTGTCGGAATGCCCGCGTTGATCCAGCACGGCGCGAATCGCACGCACCCGGCCGTCCATCATGTCGCTCGGCGCCACGATATCCGCGCCCGCCTCCGCATGGCTCAGGGCGGTTTGGGCGAGCAGTTTCAGAGATGGATCATTCAGAATCCGCGCGCCTGATTTTCCCTGCTCCACGATTCCGCAATGGCCGTGCTCCATGTATTCGCAAAGGCAAACATCTGTGATCACCAACAGGTCCGGCAGCTCGCGCTTCAACGTGCGGACTGCCTGTTGAACAATTCCTTTTGCAGCGTAGGCACCGGAAGCTTTGGCATCCTTGGTGTCGGGAATTCCAAACAGCAGCACAGCGGGAACACCCGCTTCGAAGGCCGTGGTCGCATCCTTCACCAGTTCGTCCAAGGATAGCTGTGACACGCCGGGCATCGCATTGATCGGCCGGCGAAGCTTGCGTCCGCTGCGCACAAAGAACGGCAGCACGAGCTGCGAGGCGCTCAAGTGCGTTTCGGAGACGAGCCGTCGCAGAGCGGCGGATTGCCGCAGACGGCGCGGCCTGTAGATGGGAAATTGCCCGGCGGACGCAAAGTTCATGGCCCAATGTTAAGGGATCAACCGAGCTTGGGCAATGAAGCCGCTGGATCGAGGGAAGGCGCCGGTCGCGGTAATGGTGACGATGCAACAGAGTTCGCGCTTTGCAAAGTGCTTCGCGGAACTAGACTTGGGACATGAACAAGCTGGGCAAAATCCTGATCATCCTCGTGATCGCCCCGGTCTTCGCGCTCGGCATTCTGCTCGGCATCAAATTTGGCAAGTGGGGATCAGGCCGCGCCACCAGCACACCCGCTCTGCTCACGCAGGTGCAGTCTTTGTCGGAACTCGTTACCGTGAAGTATGTGATCGAGAAGGTGGAGGTCCACGAGGTTCCCTCCGAGAACATCGTTGGCCAGATGCTTGGCAGCCAGAATCGCATGTTGCTGCTCGCGCATGGCGTGGTGAAGGCGGGCATTGATCTGCAAGGCCTGACTGCGGACGACATCGAAGTCAGCGGCAAGCGTGTGATCATCACGTTGCCGGGCGCTCGCATCACGGACGCCTATCTGGACGAGAAGGAGACGCGGGTGATTGATCGATCAACGGGTTTGCTGGCTCCGCCGACGAAGGATCTTGAACAGACAACGCGCCGCAACGCGCTCGACAACATTCAGCGCGCGGCGCGCACGACGGGCATTCTGAACGAGGCCGACCAACGAGCTCGCGCGCAGTTGATCACCTTCTTCAAGAGCCTCGGTTTCGAATCTGTTGAATTCAAGTGAGCCGCTTTATCTGTTGCAGAAGGAGCTTCGCCAATTCTGTTGCCGTGGGAACCTTCAGCAGGTGAGCCACCGCCCAATAACCGAGGGACGCGAGACCCGCGGGGACGAACACGGCCCCAATCCTTGTCATCACGTTGCCATGGCCGACCTGCGCCTGCCAGAGCCCGCTGAGGAGCAACGTGATTCCAACAGCCACCATTGCGGCGAATGCCAGCGGCAGAAGCATCGATTTTAACGGAGCAAGGTCGAGGTGCTTCAACTTCTTGCGAAGCGCAAACAAGAGCAAACCAAGGTTGATGGCGGAGCTGATCGTGTTGGCGAGACCCAGCCCGCCCTGCCGAAGCGGCCAGACTAATGCGAGTGAAAGGACCAGGTTCAGGACGAGGCAGACCAGGCTGATTTTCATCGGGGTGCGCGTGTCGCCCAGCGCGTAGAAAGCCCGCGCGAGCACATTCACGAGCGAGTAGGCAACGAGGCTGCCTGCCAGGCATTTCAAAGCGAATGCGGCGCGCAGCGTTGCGCTGGCGTCGAATTTTCCGCGCTCGAACAAGAGGCGCACCATTGGTTCTGCCAGCGTTATCAACAGGATCGACATCAGCAGGTTGATGAAGATCAAATAGGCCATGCCGTTGCGCAGGATGCTGCGGAACTCGCCGTAGTTCTTTTCCGTCGCCAGTCCTGCGAGCGTGGGAAGCAAAAATGTGGCGAGAGAAATTCCAAAGACTCCCTGCGGAAGCTCGAGGAGTCTCACGGCATAGTTGAATGGGGCGATCAGGGGCGCCTCGGCGCGGTCCAGCCAGAAACCGAGAAGTTGAATGACGGCCACATTGATCTGGAAGGCGGCGACTCCAATCATTCCCGGAATCATCTGGCGCACGACGCGGCGCACCGTCTCATTCCGCCACGGCGACACCCATTCGTATCGAAAGCCATCGCTCCGAAGCGTGGGAACCTGGAAGGCTGCCTGCGCGACGCCGGCAATCACGACGCCAAGTGCGAGCGCAAAAATCTGCTCGTGCAATACGTTTTCTTCGCCCCAATGGGGTGCGAGGAAGATCACCGATGCGATCATCACCACGTTCAACATTGCGGCACCCATCGCGGGGATGAAGAAGTGTCCGCGGGCGTTGAGCATTCCCATGAACACGGCGGCGATGCAGACGAGCAGCATGTATGGAAACATCCAGCGCAGCAGCCGAAGCATGAGATCGGTTTTTGCGGCAAATTCGTGGACACCCAGCGCCACGGTGATGCCTATGATTACCAGGATGATGATTGCCGCGGACGCGATGATGAGTCCCGAAAGGACGGCATTGGACGCGCGCCACATTTCCTTTTCGCCCGCGGTTTTTTCCTTCTCCTTGAAAATGGGGATGAACGCAGCCGTCAATGCGCCCTCCCCGAGCAGGCGCCGAAACAAATTGGGAATTGTGAACGCCACCTGGAATGCAGCCGCGACCCAGCCGTCGCCCATGAATCGTGCGTAAACGATCTCGCGAAACATTCCCAGCACGCGGCTGGCAAGTGTCGCCGCGGCCATTGACCCCGACGATTTCAGCATTTTCGACACGCGCGCAGGCTAGAGTCCTCTCGAAAGCGTCAAAAGAGGAAAGTTAAGGTCAGAGGCGAGCGGGGGGCATCCCGACACGATTCTTGTTTTCTCCCAACGTCTGCAACTCAGGAGCGGGAGAGGGTGCTCTAGGTCATACGCGCCTCCTCTCCCCGGCCCTCTCCTCCGCTCGGAGCGGGAAGAGAAGGAGTCGAATGGGGCCTCAGAGGGAAAGCATTGGCGCCCTCGTTGGTTTTCGGAAAAATTCTCCGTTCATCGCAGCCAGCTGCGGAACTTGTCCTGATACCGGTTGTAAATGAATCCGAGCACAAGCAGCACAATGCCAAGCGCCATGAAGCTGAGGATCCGATAAATGGTTTCCAGTTTCCAGACGTCGAAAAGCACCACGCGCGCAAGGGCGCCGCCGAGCACCGCCAGTCCAAGCCAGCGATAAACACGTTCCCGAAACGCAATTCCGCCCATGAAAATTGCGAGCGCGTAGCCCGACCAGCTGGCAGTCACGTAAAACCCAGTTGCGTATTGATTGATCCAGCGCGTCAGCAGCAGCCACAGGCTCACGCCTCCGAGCAGGATCAGGCATGTGTGCAGTCGCTCGTCCAATTGGAAACGGTCAGCGAAGCGTCGGGCGAGCCGTTGCTGGAGGAGAAGCACGATCAATGCGGCCAGGTTCGGCCAATATACTTTAGGCGCCGGATGCAGCGGCGACCAAAACAGTGCCAGGGAGGTTACGGTGAACAGGGCGCTCATGAGGAGAAGTTCCGAATTGCGTTTCCAGCCCCCCGTTACAAACGCGAGAGCTCCCCATCCTGCACATACCCAGATGCGTTCGCGCGCAGGAACGTATTCCTGCACCCACCAGAGGAGCATCAACGCGGCAGTCCATCGATAAATCCGCGCGAGTTGCAGCAGGGATTTCCATTGCGAATCTTCAGCACGGGTTGCGCGGCGAATTGCAGTCAGAGTTCCAAGGCCACCCAATGCGAGCACCAGCATCGGAACGAAAGGCTGATACCAATGTGGCGCGCGATGCATGATGAACATGATGACGCTGGCGCCGAGCAACAATTGGGCGCAGAGGCCGAGGATCAAGGCCCGGGTGGCCCACGCGTAACAGGTTAGAACCAGAGCAAGGCCGGCAGTGATGGCCATCCATGTTGAAGGCAGAAACTTGGGTTCCAGCCAGCAATACAGCACCGCGACGAATGCCAGACCGTAAACGGTTTGCGCAACGCGAGAAAGGCCGCGGGAGATCGGAATCACCCTTGGCGACGCCCACCAGTGACTGAGAAGGAGTGTCACGCCGATGACGATGGCGGGATTCCACCAGGGCGGCGATTTTTCCCCGAGCGCTGTATGAGCCAGCCATAGCGCTTGCGCAATGAGCAGGTAGCCTTGGGCGAAGAGGCTGAATTCGCGCAGCCGCAACGCATAGATGGAAAACGTCAGGCCCGCGCACGCGAGTGCGAACACGGGAGGCAACCGCAGAGGGGCTGCGTTGTAAGCGATCGCCGCAGCTCCACTGACGAGCGCGAGAATGCTGAAAAATGCGGGCACGGGGCGAATGAGCGAGGGATTCTCACGGTAATGCCGATGGGCGATGACGGCATTGGCGAGCATCAGCAATCCGAGACTCACCGCCATCAGCAATGTTGGCCAATGATCACGCTGCAAGCCATCGATTCCCCATCCAACCGCCAGCGCCCCTGAAAGGTAGGCGCCCGTTTGAAGGATGACGTTGCGCCGCGCCAGACCGAGGCTGAGCAGCACCACGCTTTCTGCCGCGAGCAACAGGGCGAGTTGCAGGCCGGCGAATTTTGCGATGATGCCGAGTGTGACGAGCAGCAAACCCTGGGTGAGATAGGAATTGCGCGTCAGCGATTCATCTGGCAACCGCCGCCGCGAGAGTTCAGCGCATGCGAGCAACGCGGCGCCGAAGACCAGAGCCACCTTCCAGAAACCGCCGGAGCGCACTTGCAGCATCGTGAGCAGGAACAGCGAGAAAAAGGCGCCATTGTTGACTGTCAGGAAGCCTGCGCGCGGCGGCCCCTGGAGCGTTTCGCTTTTCGACAGGAACACCGCAGCCGTAAAGAGACACCAATAACTCACGAGGAAATAAGCGCCGAACCACAACCCTTCTGAAGGAGAAGCCCATCGCCAGCCTGCGCCGTCAAAGAATCGCCAGAATGCATAGCTGCCGTACGTTCCCATCAGGCTGGCAATCGACAATACGGCCCACCGATTGCGCACCAGGAAAAACACGGCGGCCCCGGTGAGAATCAGGTTTGAGTAGAGCGTAAAGGCCCCGACGCGCGTGATGACCGAGGTGTAATAAGCAAGGCCCACTGCAAACAAAGCCAGCACTTCGGATTGTTTTCGATCGGCAATCCAAACCATGAAGGCAGCCCAGCCAAGCAACAATGCGCCATCGAGAAGTGCGTTTTCGATAATCCGCAGATTGGGGATGTGGTGAGCTGCGTACGTGGTGAAATAAACCGCCGCGAGCCCGCCCGCGAACAACACCTGTGCATAGTTTTTCACCGATGCGACCGCGCCGCTGCGCTGCCACCAGGCGCCAAGAGTCAGCAATAATCCACTGGCGGCATACAGCAACGACACCTTGCCAGCCGGGCCGAGCTTCCCGATGAAATGGTGGTACGCGTAATTGCCAAAGAACACGAGACCCGTCAGCAGCATCACGATTCCGATCCGCACCAGCCAATAGGTGCCGAGCCGCAGTTCCAGAGACCGTTTTTCTTCCCCGGGTTCCGCCTGAGCAGGGTTCGTACGTGATGCCGCCGATTCGCCCTTGGCGGCTGTGATTGTCGGCGGCGGTTTTGGAGTGGAAGGCTGCGCGGATGGCGGAGGGTTCGGCACGGACGTTGCGAACGGGACTGCGGCAGGGGCGGTTGGAAATACGGGTGGGATCGGGGGAGGCGTCCGTCGCGCGGGCTCCGGGGAAGTTGCAGGTTGCGGGGCGTCGCCGGCGTTCAGTTGTGCTTCGAGACGCCGCAACTGGGAGCTGAGCGTGGCAAGCTCCTGCTCGAGCAAAACGTGCTTGCGCTTTAGTTGATCGAATTCCGATCGGGTCTGCTCGTTCATTCCTCGTGTTGCGGCTGTGAGTGCCTGGATGCGCTACACGCGGAGACTGCTGTTCCTTGAACGTGATTGCAACTCCATGCTTTGCATCGCGGTGGCTTTCCACTACAAGAATTCCATGCCTCGAGCTGATTTCCTCCGCCCTGCGCGTTTTCTCTTTTGCCTGCTCCTGCTTGGCGTCACCGCCAGTTGCACATCCACTCCATCGCGCACCGCTGCCCCCGCGGCGCAACGGCGCATCGATTCCGCCATCGCGCACGTGCGTCCGGCGCTGGTGCGCATTCGGGTTGTGTCTGCGGATTTCGGCGAAGGCCGCGAGATCAAGCAGCAGGGTGTCGGCAGCGGCGCCATCATCACCAAGGACGGTTACATCATCACGAACCACCACGTTGCAGGGCACGCCCGCAGGATCTTCTGCACGTTGTGGGATCGGGAGGAAATCGAAGCTGACCTTATCGGAACGGACGCATTGACAGATATTTCTGTGATCAAGCTGCGCGCGGCGCCCGGCCGCGATTTTCATTTTGTCACGTTCGGCGATTCCGCCGCATTGCGCGTCGGGGACTCCGTGCTCGCAATGGGCAGCCCGATGGCTCTGTCGCAATCGGTCACCCTTGGAATCGTCAGCAACACGGAAATGGTGATGCCGCGCTTCTGGGGATCACGAAGCCGCCTTCGTTTGGATGGAGAAGATGTTGGGGCGCTCGTTCGGTGGATTGCCCATGACGCAGCCATCTATGGCGGAAACTCCGGCGGGCCGCTCGTCGATTTAGAAGGAGACATCATCGGCATCAACGAAATCAGCTACGGCTTGAGCGGCGCCATCCCGGGCAATCTCGCACGCAGTGTGGCGGAGGAATTGATCGCCAAAGGAGTGGTGCAGCGCAGTTGGATTGGCATCGATGTGCAGCCACTGTTCAAGCGCGCGGACGAGAAGCGGGGAGTGCTGGTGTCTGGCGTGCTGACCGATTCCCCCGCGAGCCGTGCCGGACTGCAGGCGGGGGACCTGTTGCTGTCGTTGAACGAACAGGAAATCAACGTGCGTTTTGACGAGCAGATGCCGGAGTTCATGAAACTGAGCACCGGGCTTCCGATCGGCAAGGAGGTCCCGATTATTTACCGCCGCGACGGCAAGGATTTGACTGGAACTGTGGTGCCTGTGGAACGAGGCGAGATTTTTCCGAAGCAACAGGAATTAAAGCAGTGGGGCTTGACGGTGCGGAATATTTCACCCCTCGCCGCTCGGGAATTGAAGCGCGAGACGCGCGATGGCGTCCTGGTTACGTCGGTGCGGCCCGGCGGTCCCGCAGGGGAAGCCAAGCCCTCGATTGACGCTCGGGACATCATTGTGGATGTGGACGGAACACCGATCAAACGTGCGCAGGACCTCGTGGAATTGACGAGCCGGTTGACGGAAGGAAAGACCGAGCGCGTTCCGGTCATTGCAACATTCGAACGGAAGGCGGCAAAGTATCTGGCCGTGGTGCACGTGGGAATCCAGGAACTCAAGGATCCCGGACTTGAAGTGACAAAGGCGTGGCTGCCTGTGGAAACGCAGGTGATCAGCAGGGAGATCGCGCGGGAGTTGGGCCAGCCCGATTTGCGCGGATTCTACATCACGCGGGTTTACCCTGGGAGTTCGGCGGAAAAGGCGGGTTTGCAGCCTGGTGACTTCATAACGGCCGTGGACGGCGAGAATCTCACGGCAACAGGCGCGGAGCACGATGACGAACTCCGCACACTGATTCGGCAGTACGACGTGGACAAGTCCGTGGATTTGCGGCTGCTGCGCAACAAGGCCCAAACCAATATGACCGTGCAGCTCATCCGGTCACCGCGCCTGCAGCGGGAGATGAAGAAGTATCGCAACGAGGATTTCGAGTTCACCGCGCGCGATGTTTCCTTCTTTGACTCAGCGCAGGAACAGTGGGATCAGAATCAAAGCGGCGCATTGGTTGAGGACGTTCGTTCCGGGAGCTGGTCTGAACTGGGCGGCCTTTACGTGGGCGACTTGATTCTGCAGGTGGACAGCCGGACGATCCGCAATGTCGAAGAACTCAGGCAGGTCATGGAGCAGGTCAGCAAGGACCGGAAGAGTGTTGTCATCATGAAAGTGTTGCGCGGCATTCGCACTTCGTACCTGGAAATGGAACCGAACTGGAAAACGGAATGAAGTTTTCCGGACGCCGCAACGCATGTTGTTGAGACCCCGTCATCATTGAATTTGCAGCAAACATTTAAGTAAGAGGAATCAGCATGACTTTGAAATTACTTTGCCCGTTGCTCGCCGCCGTGTCGCTCTTCAGCGCGTCCGTAACAAACGCGGATGAGCTTGCAGACAAGGGCCGCCAGGTGTTGAAAAAAAATCAGCACGCCGTGGTGACCGTGCAGGTTGTCATCAAGGCCACCTCCTCAGGGCGCGGCAGCGAGAACCGGCAGGAGATCACAGGGACCGTTGTGGAACCTTCCGGCCTCACAGTGCTTGCGTTGTCGGCTTGCGATCCCACGGAAATGTATCGCCGCCTTTCGGACGATTACCGCGTGGAGGTGGAGGTCAGCGACATCAAGATCCTGCTCGACGACAACACTGAACTGGCGGCGGAAATTGTTCTGCGCGACAAGGACATGGATCTCGCATTCATTCGCCCCAAAGTGAAACCCGCGAAGCCAATGCCCGCGATTGATCTCTCACAAACCGGAACGGCCGATATCCTCGACCCTGTTATTTCCCTGAATCGCTTGAACAAGGCTGCGAACAGGGCGTACGCGGTTTCGGTCGAACGGATCAGCGCAGTGATCCAGAAGCCGCGCACGTTTTACATTCCCGACAGCGGACAGACCAGCACGACGCTGGGCTCTCCGGCATTTCTCACGGATGGAAAGTTTCTGGGCATCTTTGTCATGCGCGCCGTGCGTGCCAGCGGCAGCGGCGCCATGCGGCAGAACATCACGTCGATCATCCTGCCTGCCAGCGAGATCTCTGAAGCTGCCAAACAGGCGCCGGAAGGCAAAGTGGAGGAAGAGAAGAAGGCCGATGCCGCCCCTGCTGCTGCCGCGGCTCCCGCACAATAGACCAGCCGTCACTTCATGGCCGTCGCAGCAATCGCACTTGCAAAGGAATGATTGCCCCCTCCCCGACGCCTAGCCGAGCAAACGTGCTCGGGGTTGGTGTCAGCACGATCAATCTCCCCCTCGCCCTCGAAGCGATTGCGCACGCGCTGAAAACGGGGACGAAGGGTTACGTCTGCGTTACTGGCGTCCATGGAGTCATCGAGGCGCAGGACGATCCCAAATTCCGCGACATCCTGAACGCGGCGTTTCTCAACACGCCCGATGGGATGCCAATGGTCTGGGTCGGAAAACGGCAGGGTCATCGCCAGATGGATCGTGTTTACGGGCCCGACCTGATGTTGCTCGTTGCGGAGTTCACGCAAAAGAGCGGGCATACTCATTTCCTATATGGCGGCGCACCGGGCGTTGCCGACGAATTAAAGCGGCGGCTCGAACAGCGATTTCCTGGAATACGGATCGTGGGGACTTACACGCCTCCATATCGTCCGCTGAACGCAGGCGAGGAGAAGGAGTTGGTGGAACGGATTCGCGAGTTGAGGCCGGACATCGTCTGGGTCGGGTTAAGCACGCCGAAGCAGGAAAAGTTCATGGCGGAGTATTTGCCACGGTTGGACACGACCCTGATGTTTGGGGTCGGCGCGGCATTTGATTTTCATGCGGGCCGGGTGCGCCAGGCGCCGCGCTGGATGCAACGCAGCGGGTTGGAATGGTTTTTTCGGCTCTGCTGCGAACCGCGGCGATTGTGGCGGCGATATTGTCGCAACAACCCGCTCTTCCTGTGGCGCATCGGATGCCAGTTTCTTGGGTTGCGCCGATATTCCATTGAACGGTAAGGGGTTCGGGCCCGGATTGCGGGAGGCATCCTTGCCTGCCGTGGAGCCGGGCTTCAAGCCCGGTGGAAGGAGCCTCAAACGATGCCGAGCGCATTGAAAGAATCTGAGGGCCTCTCGTGCTTGAGGGTTTTCCGGGCGGCAAGATGCACGCCCTCTACGTCAGGCAAGATGCCTGACGCTAGTGCGCTTGGGATACAACGCACATCGCAGGGTGAGAGTCCCTGTCTGGCGGCGCTTCCCGCCAGAGACTGAAGGTAACTGCGGTTCAGAAATGAACCGTGGAGAGCAA
>DASPIL010000071.1 GCA_035629175.1 Verrucomicrobiia bacterium
ATCCATGGCTTCCGAATCGCGCCCCGTCATTTCGGTCAGCATCTCGGAACGCCACTTCAGCGGTCCAACGATTGATCCAGCGGCGGAAACGGAACTGGCCAAGATTGCGGGCGATTGTGGTTTCAAGCTCACGGACAACAAATCCGAAGTGAAAGCGCAGATCGAAATCACTGGCGAGGCCTTGAGCGAGTTTGGCATGCGCAAGGGCAATCTGGTCTCTTGCAAGGCCAGGATTGAATTAAAGGTTCGCGAGACAGCGACGGGCAACCTGCTCATTGTCGATCGCCAGACAAGTGTCGCTGTGGATCTGACCGAGCAGATTGCCGCAAAGTCCGCGCTGCAGAATGCCGCGGCAGAACTCGCCGAGCGCATTCTTCCAAAGCTCGCCAGGTAGGGATTCGTGTTGCGGTTCCAAACTCCGCTCAACAGTGGAACGAGATCGCCCTTTACATCGCGGCGATGGCGGTTTCTCTTGGCGCCAGGATTATGAAAACGCCACTGCTCCAGCTCGCATTTGTGTCAATCGCGCTCCTCGTTCCCGGCTGCGGGAAGAAGGATGGCGCCGCTCCCGGCAACGTCACCCCACTGCGCGAGACATCGTTCACGGAAGTCACGAGCCAGCTTGATCCCGGCGGAACCGTCTATGGCTACCTCGCAACAGATCAGTGGCTCTCCGGGCTTCACACGAACGTCGCTGCGTGGAGCGAGCTGGTATCGACATTCCCGGGCGTTGATCCCTCCGATCGCGAAAACGTGCGCGTCGCGATGGATTCCCTTGCACATATCATTGAGACGAGCGGCGTCGAACATCTCACTGGCGTTGGGTTCAGCGGAATCCAGATCACTCCCGAACTGCATCGAACGAAGCTGGTTCTCCACCACCGCAGCGGCAAGGGTGACGGGATCTTCTGGAATGTCCTGGGCCGCAAATCCCACGCCCTCGATGGATTAAATCTGTTGACCACAAACACGGCCGTGGCTGCGTTTGGGGACGTCGATGTTCCGATGGTTTGGGAGACCCTCGCGGCGGAGCTGGAGAACTCGGGCGTTCCGGACGTTGCGCAGACGCTCACAAACTGGCCCGTGTGGTTTGAGGAGCATACCCAGATCGCGTGGGCCAATTTCCTCGAATCGCTCGGCGGGGAGGTGGGCATGGTGATCACTCTCGATGAATCCCATCCAATGCCCGTTCCGTTCAGCGAAGGACTCCACGTTCCCGAGCCGGGGCTGTTGCTTGTGGTCAAGGTCAAGGACGACGCGCTGTATAATGTCATCAGCAGCAAGATGAAGGATAGCGGGATGGCACGTCTCACGGACGAGAAGGAATTGAAGGTGACTGCAATTCGGGTTCCGATTCCGATGCCTCTCGACCTCGAGCTGACAGTGGCAAGCACCAAGGGTTATCTTTTCGTGGCAAGTTCGTCCGCTTTGGTACGGGGAGCACTGGATTGCGCGAATGGACGCCAGCCTGGGTTGCGTGAACGGGCAGATGTTGCTGAGTTGCTGAAGTATCTACCGTCTGACGGGAACCAATTTTTCTACGTTGATCGGCGATTTATGGGCACGATTCAATCGGTGCAGAAAGCGCTTTTGGCGAAAGGGGATTCCAATGCGGCGCAGTCCCAGTTGATTGATCGCTTGATGCTGAGCCAGAAGCCCGCGTTCGGAATGGCAGTGGGCCGTCGTACAACAACCGGCTGGGAAAGTGTGTGCGTGGGAAGCCAGGATTCAGCCACCGCCTTCCTTGCAGCGCCGGCCGTGGGCGGGGCCGCAATGATTTCGGCGATGGTGGTCCCGGCCATTGCAAAAATGAAGGCACAGGCGGAAAGCGCGGGCGAGCAGCCTTAGCGCGACTTCGGCGCGAGTTGCAGAAGGCAGGGAATTCGGATCGAACGGTTTGTTCATGCGTTGACGGAAGTTGTCTGCTTAGACTTCAGCCGTGAAACTGATTTCATGGAACGTCAACGGGCTGCGCGCGGTGCTGCGGAAGAATTTCCTCGAGTACGTGGAGCGCGAGCAACCTGACATCCTGTGCCTCCAGGAAACCAAATGCTCTCCCGACGACGTCGAACAGCTCTGGCCTGTCAGTTACAAGACCTACTGGAATTGTGCTGAAAAGAAGGGCTATTCCGGTGTCGCGATTTTCACGCGGGAACGTCCGCTCAACGTCGTGCCACACATCGCCATCCCCGAACATGACCAGGAAGGGCGCGTGCTCATGGCTGAATTCCAGGACTTCTACGTGATCAATGTCTATGTCCCCAATTCCAAGCGCGACCTTTCGCGTTTGCCGTATCGGCAGCAATGGGACCGCGATTTTCTGCAGTACCTCAGGCAGCTTGAGAAAACCAAGCCTGTCATTTTCTGCGGCGATTTCAATGTGGCGCATTCGGAATTGGATCTCGCAAACCCGAGGAGCAATGTCGGAGGCCACGGTTTCACAAAGGAGGAGCGGGCTGGGTTTGATGCGTTTATCCAGGCAGGATTTGTCGATACGTTCCGTCACTTTGAGAGGGCGGGTGGACACTACACGTGGTGGAGTCCATTGACGGGAGCGCGCAAGCGGAACATCGGTTGGCGGCTCGATTATTTTCTCATCAGCAGCGCTCTTTTGCCGCGGCTGAAGAGTGCGTTCATTCGCAGCGAGATCGAAGGCTCGGATCATTGTCCCGTTGGCATTGAGCTGGCTTTGTAATGAATCGCGCATTGCCTTCACTCCTGTTTCCGGTCCATACAGGTTCATGCACCCGCTTGGTTTGCGAGAATTGCACCTGGCCTTGAATGGGCGATTTGTCCAATTGGACGGAACGGAAGTCGTTGCGGACTACGGTGATCCGGCTGCCGAATACACTGCGCTTCGCGACACCGCTGGCGTGCTCGATCTGAGCTTTCGCAGCCGATTGTGTCTCCTGGGTGAGGATCGGATCCGCTTCTTGCACGGTCAGGTGACCAACGACATCAAACGCTTGCGGACGTGGGAAGGCTGCTACGCCGCGCTGGTCACCGCCAAAGGGAAGATGCAGAGCGACCTAAACGTGCACATCCTGGAAAACGAAGTGCTCCTCGACTTCGAACCGGGGCTTGCTTCGCGAGTGTCGCAAAGGCTGGAAGGTTTTATCGTCGCCGATGACGTGCAGGTGGTCGATGTCGCTCCGCTTTATGGCTTGCTGCATGTGCACGGTCCTGCCGCGCCTGCTGTCGTTCAGTCCCTCGCTCTTTTCCCCACGCTGCCGGCTGCAAACCATCAGGTGGAACGGGTCAAGGACGTGACGCTGGGCGAACTCTATCTCATCAGGCAGCCACGCCTGACGACATCTGGGTTTGACCTGTTCGTGCCTGTTCCTGCGCTTGCTGCCGTTGCGGATAAACTGATCACGGCGGCGAAAGCAGCGGGGGGCCGCCCTGCGGGTTGGACTGCGTTTGAGGCAGCGCGCATCGAACGCGGCATCCCGCGGTTCGGCAGCGACATGGACGAGCAGAACTTTCCGATGGAAGCAGGCATTGCCGATCGGGCTGTCAGTTTCAACAAGGGATGTTACATCGGCCAGGAGGTTCTCAATCGCATTCACACGATGGGACATGTGAATCGCGAGTTGCGCCGCCTGGAATTTGTTTCTGACATCCCGGCACCCACACGGGGGGAATTGCTATCTGCCAATGATCGTGAATTGGGTCACGTGACGAGCGCGATTCGCATCCCCGGAACTGAAAAGGTTGTTGGCCTGGGCTACGTCCGCAGTGCGGCCGCTCAACCTGGCACGCAGTTGCAGTTGAAGGCTCCAGCCGGCACGACCGCCGTCAAGCAGGCCGCTTTGGAGCCCTTGTCTTAATCCTCAATCTCGGGCCCAGGCGGAGGCAGCATCGGGCTGTCCAGCAGTTTGCGGACAGCGCGCACCAGGCTCTCAGGTGAGAAAGGCTTTTGCAGGAAATTGACGCCTTCCACAAGCGGCGTGCCTTTAGCCGCAAGTTCCGCGCTGTAGCCGGTGACATAAATCACGCGAAGATCAGGTCTGTCGCTGCGGACTTTGTCAGCCAGCTGAAGGCCCGTCACTCCGTCGGGCATCACAAGGTCCGTGATCAGGAGGTCAATCGCGGCGCGATGCTCCTTCCAGAGTTCCAGCGCTGCGCGGCCTGAAGAAGCCTGCAGCACGCGATAACCGCAACGTTCTAGCAAGTGAATCATCAGGTTGCGCACCGCAAGATCATCTTCCACCACCATCAGCATTTCGGTGCCGCGCGGCAGCTCCTGCGGTTCAGGGGCAGTGACCTGTTGTGCCGCGGCAGGCGGCATTGCCGGAAAGAAAATTTTGAATGCGGAGCCTTTGCCAGGTTCTGATGACACAGTGATCCAGCCGTTATGCTGTTTCACGATTCCGTAAACCGTGGCGAGTCCCAGGCCCGTGCCTTTGCCCACTTCCTTTGTTGTAAAGAAGGGCTCAAAGATTCTGGGCACGATGTCGGGTCCCATGCCGCAGCCCGTGTCTGTGACGCTCAACCAGACATGGGGTCCTGGCGCGGCATCCGGGCAGTCGCCCGCCTCGGCTTCCGACAGGGTTGCCGTGCCTGTACCAATATTCAATTGTCCGCCGTGCGGCATGGCATCACGGGCGTTGACCACCAGGTTCAGGAGGATCTGCTCCAGCATTCCCACATCCCCGCGGATCAGTCCCACAGTGGGCGCATAGGTCGTCTGCAGGGTGATATCTTCCCCGACGATGCGTTGGAGCATCTTCGTCATGTGAGCAACCACATTGTTCAGGTTCACGTTCGAGATCTGCATCATTTGCTTGCGGCTGAACATGAGCAGCTGGCGGGTCAGGCCGGCTGCGCGATCCGCAGCGCGGACGATCTGCTGCGCGCAATCGCCTTTGTCGATCTTTTGCGCCATCTGCGGCAGCAACAGCAGCGAGGCATTGCCGTGAATGACCGTGAGGATGTTGTTGAAGTCGTGGGCCACCCCGCCAGCCAGGGTGCCGATCGCTTCCATTTTTTGTGACTGGCGCAACTGGGTTTCCAGGGCCTGGCGATGCTTTTCCGCGACCTTGCGTTCGGTGATGTTTCGGCTGCTGCCGCGATAACCGAGAAACTCGCCATTCGCTCCGAACACGGGAACCGCGCTGGATTCGAGGATGACCTTCAGGCCGGCGCGGTGCAGACACTCAAGCTCAACGTCCGTGAACGCACGGTGGAATGCCAGTGTGGCGTGGTGTTCGTTGAGAACCCGTTCCGCGCCTTGCGGGTCCAACAGTTCGCCGTAGTGCTTCCCGGCCAATTCAGCCGGCCGGTAACCCAGGACTTCGAAGACTCTCGGGCTGGAGAACGTGAACTTCATTTCCGCGTCCAGTTCCCAGATCCAATCGAAGGTCGTATCCACGAGGGCGCGATATCTCTCCTCGCTTCTGCGCAGGGCTTCCTCGGCAACCTTGCGCGACGTAACATCCATCGCGACGCCGGTCAACCGCTCTGGTTCGCTGTCCCGTTCCGCTGCCACGCGCCCTGAGACCGCATGCCACCGCTGCGCTCCATCAGGCCACCTGTAGCGGAACTCGCAGTTGAAATGGGTCCGTTTCTCGATCGTTCGTTGCAGCTGGCCGGCGACAGCTTCCGCGTCCAGCGGGTCAACCTGCGCAAGAAATTCGTCACGATTCGGCGGCAGATCCTCTGGGGAGCATCCCATCACCGCCGCGAACGCTTCGGACCATTTGATTTTTCCCGACGGCAAAGACATTTCCCAATAACCAATGCCCGCCGCCGTCACCGCCAACTGAAGCCGCTGCTCGGTCTCATGCAAGGCCTCCTCGGCGCGTTTGCGGGCGAAGAGGTCCATCACGATGCTTGCGATCTCCTGAATCGCGCTGACATCGTCCGCGGTGTAATCGGAATTCTTGTTCGCGATGCAGACCACCGCGGTGATTTGCCCCTGTTGGAATACGGGAACGGCGACGCGCCGCAACAAACGCAGTTCCATTGTGACTTCGTCGATCCTGAGATGTTCGGTATCACAATCGTTTTCAATGACGGGCTCGCGTGTCTCCAGCGCGCGCGCCAGCACTGCGGATTCATTCACGGGAAGCTGCTCCCGGGAAAATTGGTGGCCCATGATCTGTTTTGCTGTGCTGGAGCACGCCTGAAGCGTGATCACTTTTGCGGGGAGATCCACGAAATGGATGCATCCGATGCGGCTGGACGTAACGCGTTCGATGCGGTCGAGCGCGTGTTGCAGCAATTCTTCCGGAGAGACCTCTTCCGCCAGGCGCGACAATTCCACACGGATGCGCAGGAACGCCTCGGATCTTTTTCGCTCGTTGAGATTTCGGACAAACGCAAACAACCTCCCTCCGGCGATCGGCCAATAGGCGACGTCCACCTCGGCCTCCCACAGCGTGTCGTCCTGAGTGCGGTGGACAGTCTCAAAAAGATCGGAGCCGCTACGCCGGATTTGATCGAGCCGGCTGCGAAGGCTCTCCGATTCTGATGCGGCCTCCAGGTCGTCCACGTTCATCGACAGCAATTCATCGCGCGAATACCCGGAGCTCCGGCTGTAGGAATCGTTGGCCTCGAGAATCTGGCCGTCGAGATCCAGCATGAGGAATCCATCGGCCGATGTTTCTATAACTGCGCGGTATAAGTTCTCCCGTTCGCGCAGCGCCCGCTCCGCCTCTTTCATCTCCGTGATTTCCACGGCCGCGCCGATTGTGCGGACGAGGCGCCGGTCCTTCCCCTCGCCTTCGAAGAACGATTGCGAGCGCGAACGCAGCCAGCGAATCTGCGCCGAAGGCGTCACGATCCTCAGATCAAATGCCGCGCGTCCGTCCCCGTCGGGCCGGTGGGCCTGGTGCATGGCTGCAACCACCGAGGGCCGATCATCGGGGTAAATCTGGTTCATGAATGAAGCCATTGTCACAGGCTCCGACTCGTCGAATTCATGGATTTTCCGAAGGGAAGGCGACAAGTACACAATATTCGTCAGGTGATTGTGTTCAAACGTTCCCACGCCGGCGACCTCGGCCGCATGGCGAAGGTGCTCCTCGCTTTTTCGCAACGCTTCGTCGGCGGCTCGCCGATCCGTGATATCGCGCAACGTTCCGGAAATGCTCGCGCACGCGTGCATCGGATTGCGAACGAGCTGCGCATGCACCTCGATGCATCGGAAGCCTCCCCCTTTGTGCAGGTAGCGGACCGCATGCTGGCAGTATTCTTCCTGGCCGAGCATCATGGGCTCGAACAGATTCCAGTTTTCCTCCCGGTCCTCGGGATGAACAAAATCCATGAAAGAACGCCCGATGCTCTCCTCGACGGAATATCCCGTGATCTTCTCCCACGCAGAGTTCAGGAAGGTCCAGCGACCCTTGAGATCTCCCTGGAACACAACGTCCCTGACATTGTTGAGCACGTCTCTGTAGAGCGCCTCCTGCTGCCGCAGGTTCTCCTCCGCCTGTTTGCGCAATGTGAGGTCGACGTGCGTTCCCACGAGCCGGACAATTCGCTGGTCACGCCGAACCGCAAATGCGCGGGAAAGGATATGCACCCAGTGGCCATCCTTGTGGCGCATTCGGAACTCGAACTCGAGGCAGTCTGAGTGTCCCTCCGAGAACGCCTTTACCTGCTGCAGCGCAATCCCGCTGTCGTCGGGATGCACCAGCGCCCGCCAGGTGTCGAGGTGATCAGCCAGCTCATGCGGTTCGTAGCCGAGCATGAGCTTGTAGCGGGGCGAAAGATAGAGGTCGTCCGTCTCGAGATCCCAGTCCCAGATTCCGTCGTTCGTTCCGCGCATCGCGAACTGAAAGCGTTCCTCGCTGATTTGCAGGGCTTCCATCGCCTGGCGGCGCGCTTCCGATTCTTTTTCCAGGAGCGCGAGTTGCGCCCGGAGCCCGAAATGCAGCAGCAGGGCAGTTACGCAGATAAAACCCCATCCCTTGTAGATTTGCCACTGTTCCAGGGCGGCTTGATCGTGGACGAGTGCGTGCAGGATGCGATCGGATAGAAGAATCCAGGTGGCGCCCAGCACCCCGTAAATTAACGCGGTTCGCAGCGCGATTCCAAATGCCTTGTCCCGCACCCTCCCCTTGGAGATCCCTTCCGGCTTTTCGGTTCCCGCGCCTTTTGGCATGAAGCGAGATTTCGTCAACGAAACAACAAACGCAATACTGTTTGCGCCTGAGGAGGCTGAAATGAGCCGAAATGACAAAATAGGGTTAGAGATTTTTGGATTTTCGCCTCGCCGCGTTGCAGATCAGCTTTAACGGCGTCCTCATTGCGCGGTCCGCGTTCGCTGCTACTAAAGTCCCATTTACCGGAACTTGCCCGCTGCCCTAGCGTCGTGGGCATGAAGTGTCACCCGGCAATTTCCATCGGGCATTGCATTGCCGCATGCCTGTTGGTGGCCTTTTTTTCCCCGGCATTCGCCTGGAGCACGGCGGGACAGGGGACCGTCCAACCGATCTCGGTCCTGCGCACCGGAGCCGGCGGCCCGCTGGTCTCCGGAAGCCAGACTTTCTTCGTTCCGCAATCTGCCCAAGCCCAGCAGATCACGATTGCCGTGGGTTTCGGCACCGATGAAATCGTCCTGCCAGAAACGATTTTTGATTCGCTGACGCTTACGATCGAAGACGCGGCGGCTTCGCTCAGCGCGCTGTTCCTGACCATGGATATTACCGGGACGTTCTGGGCTCCGCCCGGCAGCGGTCTCTTTATCGATGCGGATTCGATTGGGCGCGAGCTCATTGATTTCCCGGAAATTCCCGGAGGCAGTCCCGCAAACCGCACGGCCTATTCGCTGACTCTGCCGATACCTGCCGAGATGACAGGGCACAGTCTGACCTTGTATCTCGACCTGTTTGACAACGGCAACGGTTTGCCTTCGCTCGGCTGGATGAGCCAGGTGATAGCGGTGCCCGAACCCGCGGCGGGCATGTTTGTCTTGCTGGGCGCGCTGTTGCTCGTGGCGCGCAACCGTTCCCAAAAGGCCTGAGCTTCCCTTTTCCAATGACCATTCCCGGAACTTTCCTCCGTGCGTTGCTGCGCACTGTGACGCTGTTCGCCGTCGCGACTGAACTCTGCGCGCAGGACAAAACCCTCACCGTCGGCGGGGTGCCGATCGCCCTTCAAGAAATCACGCCGCAAGTGCAGGTGAATTATTCATCGATGCGCTTCATCCGCAGCTCGAACGTCTGGAACGTCGAGGTGAGCGTTCGCAACACGGGTGGCGCGCCGCTGACTGCGCCGCTGGTTCTTTACGTTGAATCCTGGACAGGGACAGCTGGCCTGGTGAATCCCGACGGGCTCGATGGTGGGAAGCCGTATTTCGATCTGGGCAGTTCGCTCGGCGCCGGTTTGCTTCAAAGCGGGCAGTCGACCGCGTCGCGCACCTTGACGTTGCGTTCGGGCAGCGGAACGCCCGGTCTCACCACACGCGTCTATTCGCAGGCGGCTGTGCCAGCAGCGGCGATCACGTTCGCGCGTTCGCTGAATGAAGCAGGCCAGCCGCTCCCGGATGTCATCGTCGAGGAAGCGGGCCCTTCAGGTTCGAAAACCAATATCACGGATGACGTCACTGGAACTGTGACCCTTGGCGGCCGCACGGGCGCGCATCTTTGGAAGTTTTCAAAATCAGGATACCTGCCTGTCTGGCGTTCGCTGACGTTGAACACCAATGGGGTTTCTTCATTGACGGCGCCGCGCCTGACGCCCCGTTCCACGAATCACTTTGCGATCACTCCGATTTCCGGCGGCGCGTTCAGCAACGGGGTCGTCGCCATTCGGTTCGGACCGGGATCGATCGTTGGTCACGGATGGGGAACCATCACGATGCTGGACGGACAGACGCTGCCGGCTTTGCTGCCGCTCGGGTGGAGTCCGCTCTGCGCATTCTGGCTCGAATCGACACCGGCCCTGCAATCGGCCGGCGCTGCGTCGATTGTGCCGAATGACCGCGTTGCATTTTCCGAAACTGCGGCGCTCGTGCGCTGGAACGAAGCAACCGCGGCATGGGATGTGGTCCAGCTGCGGACCGGGCTGGGAACTAATGCGCTTGAATTTGTCCTGCCCGGAACCGGGGCATACTCGCTTGTGGTTGGCGACACCGGAATCTTCGCGCCGCCCGCCGCTGTCCCGGGAGCACCCCTGGCCGGCATTGCGTCCAGCTTCACCAACTTTCAAACGGTTGCCGCGCTGGGCACGGTGACCCCATCCCTGAGCCCGGCCAGCCGCGTCCCGGAACTCGTGACCGCCCGCGGGGAAGTGGTGTTCACGAACTGGAACGGCCCGCTGCCCAGCGGCCTGGTGCTGCGCACGGAGGTTTCGGAACATTACATCCTGGCTGACCATTCATCACGCATAACGCCTGCATACGAGAGCCACATCGTGGCGTATCAACGCCCCGCAGATTCAAGCCTTTCGACGCTTACGGCCACATTCCCGCTGCGTCCGCTGTTGTTGTTCGGCAGCGATGAACTTTCGCAGGCGAACGTGCATGTGGATGTTTTTGCGCCTGGAAATTTCACGGGAACGATCCTGGACGAAAAGGGCGGGCAGGTTGCAATCGGCCCGGTTCGCATCCTTTCGGGTGTCAGCAACCTGAATTCGCAATACGCCATGCAGTTGCAGCTGCTGAATCCAACCAACTTCAGTTCGCTCTCCAGCAACATTGTTGTTGCGTTCGAGATGAACGCTGGAAAGTTGCCGCAGGGGCGGCGCCTTGCGGTCCAGTTTGCCAGCCAGACGACCAACAAATTCTTCGTTCTGGCGCGCGTCCTCTCGCGCGGGGGCGTTTACGGATTGGAACCCGTCGAACGCTTCACCAGCGATTCGGCCGGTAAACTGACGAGCGTCGAACCCGCTTCCGGCGTGCGGCTGCCGGGCCTTACTGGTTCCGGGCAATACCTCCTGATTCGCGTCGGTGCACCGCAAGGGGTGATTGCCGGTGTCGCGCGGGATTCGCAGAACCAGCCGCTCGCGGGCGCTGTGATCCGCATTCCGCCGTGGACGACCTTCTCGGGTTTGGACGGCCAGTACAAGCTGCTCTCGGCCACGGGCGCGGTCCAGGTTGCCATCACCGATGTGAACACTGGCGACTCAACGCTCGCCGACGTCATGTTGAATGACTGGCAAACCGGGGTTCAGATTGACATCGGCGCCGCCGCGCAACCTCCGATCGTGATCTCCGTATTTCCGACGAACAACGCCAGTTCGGTTTCGCTGGTGACGCCAGTTTCCATCACGTTCAGCGAACCCATCAATCCCGGCAGCGTTCTTCCCTACGGCATTCAGCTCTTGGGCGCGAGCAACCAGGTCGTTCCAGCGTCCCTCTCTTTTAATCTCAAAGGCACTGTCGCGAATTTGTTGCCCATCGATCCACTTGCCGCGTTAACGGTTCACACAATCGTCATCTCTACAAACCTTGCGGATCTGACCGGCCTGAAGGTCTCGGGCCCAACTGCCTTCACCTTCAAGACAACCAGCGATTCCACCCAGCGCGACCTGGCGGCGCAAGTCATCAGCCATGAGCCGACGAACGGCGTGATGCGGATTCGAGGCACACTGGGCATCGCTGAACCGAATGCCCCTGTTGTGCTTGTAAATGAGACCACGGGCTACACCAGCACGGTGCTTGCGAAGTCGGATGGCAGCTTCGACAACGCCATTCCGGCTGATGAAGAAGATTTGTTGAGTGCGGTGTTCGTCAACGGCAACGGGTCGCGTGATGTGATTCCTGTGAGCCGGCAGATTTACCGCGACGGCAGCGTGGGCCTGTTCAACGGCGGCGGAACCATCGAGGCAACCAATGCGCAAGGCACGGTTCAGGTCCTGGTGGAGCCAGGCTCCGTTCCCGGCCGCACGAAGTTCAAGATTGCGGCACTGGACACCGCGGCTCTCCCGGCGTTTGTGACGAATGTCCCGCCCGGTTCGCCGAAGCCTTTGGGCGGGCTCGTGGTGCGGCTGAGCGGCGATGCCTTAAACCAGTCGATGGACGTCTCCATTCCAATCAACGTTGCGGAATTGGGTTTGCCTGAAGGCGAGCATCCGACGAATGCCACGTTCTGCCTGGCAATCCCGAGGGAGGATGTCGTCAACGGCATCACCAATACGATTTACGAAATCATCGACCGCATGCAGTTCGAGAACGGGCGGCTGGTGACGCATTCGCCGCCGTTCTACGGCTTGCTGCCCGCGCTGAACATCGACCTGCTCACCGTGCCCCTCTTCATGAGCGTCGGGCATCAGATGACGATTGCAGGGCGCGTTTATTCCGCGCAGTTGGATAACTACGGGAAACCGATTCCAGGAACGGAAAAAAACCTGCAGGGCGCTGTGGTGAGCGCAGTGCCGCCCGGCCAGCCGCAGGGAATTCCTGGACGCTTGCGTCCGGGAACCGTCATGGCGGCCGCGGGTGGAACCAACTCGAGTTACGCAATGATGGTTGTGGTGACTGAAGCGGCGCCGGCTGTTGTCACGGCGTCGCACCCGCGTTTCCCTGGCGCCGCGCCGATCGCGTTTGTTCCAGCCATGTCCCAGGCAGAACGATTTTCACTCGGCAACTTCTTCAAGCCGGTGGACATCGTGTTCCCGACCCGCGATGCGCTCGACCTGAGCTCGCCCACGCTGCTGTTTTCGCATTCGCCCGAACGGCCTGATCCCGGCAGCAATGCTGTCGTGAAAATTATCGCGACCGACAACGCGTCGCGTCCTGCACTTTCGATTTCCATCGCAGAGGCCGTTGCGCTTGGGTTTGGAACGAACATTCCCGTCAGTGAAATTGAGTTGGGCCTCGATGTGAGCGAAGACCTGGGCGCGTTCACGCGGCGCGAGACGTGGCTGGTCTCCGCTCCGCTCGCTGCGCGGGTGCTCGTACAGGCGCGCGCCACCGATGACTCCGGAAACGAAGTCACCAGCGCGTACCCGATCTTCTTTGGCGGCAGCGAACCGATCTCGACCAACACCATTCCCGCACCTGATCCCAATGACGTCACGGGTCCGTTTGTGATATCGTCGATCCCATCCCGCGGCGGCGTGGGCGTGGCGCCCGGCCAATCCATCGTGCTGCGCTTTGACGAGCCGATCGATCGATCGATTCTGATCGATCCCACCGTCATCAGCCTCATGCCCGGAAACTTGCGGGCAACTCCGCGGCTGAGCGACGACCAGATGGAACTCACGCTTAACTTCCCGGGAATTCAGCCCGGCAAGGAGTACACGTTGACCGTCAACTCAGGCGTGCGCGATCTGTCAGGAAATCGCCTCGACCAGGATCCCACGGTCGACGGCAACAACAGCTTTGTCCTGACTTTCACCACTGCGGAAATGCTGACGGGCACGCTGCCGAATCTCAATTCCGGTGGTGGCGCGGTCGTTCGCGGGATCTATGCGTATGTGCTCGACCGGGCAGCGCAGCCGAGCGGCGCAGTCGCCATCTACGATCTTTCGAATCCTGCAGCGCCGCGCCGCGCCGCGCAGTTCCTGCTGGGCGGCGGGTATCCCCGCGACCTCGTCCTCATCCCGAATTACTCATTCGTGCGCACAACAAACGGCCCTGTCGTCACGAAGGACTTGCTGGCGGTGGTGGGCGGCTACACGGGCTTTGGACGCAGCCAGTACCTGCGCGTCATCGACATCAGCGATCCGCTGAACCCGCAGTGGGAAGCGGGCGTTGCCCTCTCGCTCAATCCTGAAGCGGTGGTTTCGCGCGTGCAATGGTCCGCTCCCTATCTCGGCTATCTCGAAAGCGGCTCCGTCAATTCGGTCGGCGTCATCGACCTGCAAACGCTGATTTTGTTTGAGAACATGAGTTCGGCGGAATATCTGAGAATGCCCGAAGGAGGCTTTGCAGGCCTGGACGCGAACGGCGACGGCGACTACGTGGATGCGGGCGATCAACTGCCACTGCCAGCGAGCGAACCTGTGAACTTCGCTGGCAAGATCTTCAGCTTCACGCTGAATGACAGCGACTCGTGGATCAACGATTTCGCACTCGCGGACAACGGTCAGTTCCTTGGCGTCGTCACGGATCCGGGACATCGTTTCGGCACGAACGGCAGTCCGACGGTTGAAATCATGCCGCCCCAGTACCGCACCCTCTACAGCGCGGGAACGTTTCCGGAAGGCGAACTGGCGTCGTATACATTCACGAACGCCCGCCCGCGGCGGGTGCTGCTGATGTCTGATTTTCCTGTGATCGACAACCAGCAACTCCGCCTCGCGCGGCTGGCGCTGATCTCAGTGCGTGTTGACTCTGGCTTTGAACATCAACAGACAAATCGGCTGGTTGTGCTGGACGTAACGTTGCCGATCGATCCGACCCTGTTTGCGGAGATTCCGATTCCGGCGGAGAACGGGACTTCAATTTATTCGGCGATTCGCCGCGAAGACGGAATGCTCCTTCTCGCGACGGAGAAGGACATCTTGATCATCGATCCCGCGTGGTTCCGTTCGCCCATCGGGCAGGACGGCGTTCATCCCGCGGTTGTGGGAGTGCTGCCGGGCGCAGGAAATGGCGTTCGCACCTTTGATGGCACGCTGGCGGGGTTGAACATCATCAGCGACGAATCCAACAATCGTCTTCTGCTGGGCTCGCCAACATTGCAGTTTGTCAGCGCGCCCACGAACACGCCCTTTGCACCCGCGGACCTCGTCAATCATCCGAATCTGCAATCCGTGCTGGCGGGCTTTGCGCCGGCAGCCGACCTCTGGCTTTCCCGTTATCGAGGTGAACCAGGCGTGGTGCCTTCCACTCTGTCCCCCGCGTTGGGCGTCACGCATTATTACGTGGTCGTGCACGCTCCCGGTTCCGCCGGCGAGACAATCGACCTCGCGCTGGAGAGCTTGAACTGGGCGGGGCAACCATTGCGCAAGCAGGGATTCCTGTTCCCGCCAGTGAATGCATTCAGCACGCTGGCGTTGACGCAGCTGGAGCAGACGCCACTGGCCGATGAAGCGCCTGTTCGCGCGAGCAAGGCGTGGCGGCTTTCCAGCAATCCTGCCAGTCCGTTCTACAACGTCTATCTCTCACGTCCGTTCGCGCTCGTGAGCGAGGAGATGTCCAAGGCGGAGATTGCGACGCTGCAGGACGAGATCGATCGCGACATTCTGTGGAGCGGCGCCTATCTGCGCGCGAGCATTGATCCATCGCTGAAGGACAATCCCGTGCTGGGCAGGTTCGTGGGCAAGATCAGCGCCGAGGACAATGTGCATTACCCGGGCGTTGAAGTGCTGGCTTACGCGTATCCCGCGGATTACATCCAGTCGCCGAACCCCGGCCCGCTGATTGGCGCGGTCACGCTGACCGATGCGTTGGGATCCATCGCTGCGCACAGTGGCGAGTTGCGCAATGAAACCACCGACATGGCGTTGCCTGGACGGCGGCTGCCGATTGAATTCCGCCGCTTCATTGGCGGGCAAGGCGTCTACGATGGGCCGTTTGGACGGGGTTGGGATTTCAACTACAACCAGCGCGTGGTCGAGCTCTCGAGCCGCGGGTTGGCGCCCGATTCCAAGGTGCCGCTCGTGATTCGCGACGGCGATACCAACCACGAAGTCGCGGTGTCCCAGGACCTGTTGTTTTACACTGGGGCGGGGCGCGTGATCGCTTGGAAATTCGCCGGAACGAATGCGCCGCCTGAAGTCGCTGGCGATCCGCTTGTGACCGAAGTGCTCGGGTGGACGAACAAGGTTGCGCGCTATTATCTGCCGCCGCCTGGCGCCTTCAACCTGATGTTCAAGTTCAAGGACGGGCGTTATGCGCGCCTTGAGCCGGACGGCACCCAGTATTGGTACAATTCAGCGGGACGCCTCACGAAGATCTACGATCGTTACGACAAGAATTCGCTCGAGCTCGTTTACAATGTGCGCGGGGAACTGACCCGCATTCATGACGAACTGCGGCGTCCGCTTGAAATCGGATGGTGGCGGCTCCCGACGGATCCGCTGCGGCGCCCGGGCATTGACGAAACCACGCTGCGCCCCGCGATCGCAGGCAAGATCTGCAGGCTGCTCGACTACTCGAAGCGCGACGTGCTGTTCTACTACAGTGAGGACGGCTTGCTGGATCGGCGCGAAGGTCCGCTCGTGGAAACAACGGCTGGGGGAGGATTCACAGGGCGCCCCGTCACGCGCTACACATACAGCGATTCAAGCGAGCCGGGACGTTCAGGCAAGACGCTGACGGGAATCATTGGCGGCGACAATCGCGGCACACCGCTCGTCGCTGCGACGGAACTGGGGCTCAAGGGACGCGACACCGTGAGCAAGGTGCGAGTCGCGACGGGCGAAGTGAAGCTCGAGCTGGGTCAGACGAACAGCGCACGCGCGCTGACATCAGGCATTGCGAACGCGAAAGTCACGAATCCCGATGCTTCCACAACGAGCTACAAGTTCGACAAGTTTGGACGCCCCACGGAAGTGCAACTCGCAGGCGCGGCAGGAGATGCACCGCAGAAAACGCTGACCGAATACTATCCGAACGGCCTGATCAAATCGGTCACGCATCCTGAGGGAAATCGGATTGAATACATCTATGACACCAATCATCCCGCACTGCGCGCCCGCGCGAACGTGCGCCAGGTGACGAAGACGCCGGGCCCGCGCGGCGGGCCCGTGCTTACGGCCACCGCGGAATACGACTATTGGTACAACCTGCCTTCCGGCATCAAAACGGATTTTCGCGGCATTGAGGCGGCGATCACGCTGCGGCTTGATCGGCGTGACACGGAGCGCGTCACCAAGGCCGGCCAGGTCGAAACATTCACGGCCAACGACTTTGGCCAGATCGTGAAGCACGTCGCCATCGATGGCATCACACGGGAATGGGTGTTCCGCGAGGACGGGTTCCTGCAGGCAATGAAGATTGGGACCTTGGAGACCCGCTACGGGTTTGCTCCCGCGACGGGTGTTCGCAGCGACTTCACCCTGCGCGGCCTGCCGTCCTCCGTGACCGATCCGCGCGACATCGTTACGCAGTTCATTTACGACGAACGCAACCAGCTTGTCCGCGCCACGCGCGCGGGGCAGGAGACGAGTTACGCCTATGACGAAAGCGGCAACGTCGTGGAAGTCCGCAGCACCGTGGACACAGGCAAGACCTTAATCGAGACGCGGACCTACGACCAGGTCGGATTCATGACGGGCAAGACACTGAAGAACGTGGAAGTGGACGGCGTCCCGACGGATCTCGTGACCACGTTTGAACCCGACCAAATGCGGCGCGTGAAGCGCGCGGTTTTCCCTGGCGGCGAAGTTCACGAACTGCAGTACAACCATGTCGGCCAGCTGACGAACTACGTGATCGGCGGGACGTATCGCGAGGTGTATCGCTACGACGGGAACGGCAACCAGACTTCGATCGAGATAGGCGGGGCCACTGAGACCCGCGTTTATGATGGGCACGATCGGCTGGTGCAGATCATCACGCCCAGCGGCACGACGAACGTGCTGAGCTACGACGAGAACAACAACCTGATCGGCAAGGCGGCATACGATCGCACGGGCACATTGCTCGCGCAGAGCACCGCGCAATTCGATGACCTGGATCGCCCAGAGTTCGAAACCAAACTGCGGGATGACGGAACCTCCACGGCCAGTTACGCCTACGATCCTGCGAATCGCCGCCGCATCTTCACCGATTCTCTGGGCGCAACGCTGACGACGTATTACGACGAAATCGGCCGCGTCTGGAAGGAAGAGAGCCCCACGCGCACGGTTGAAAAAACCTATGACGCAAATGGCAATGTTAAAACCCGCAAGGTGACGGAGGGCGGCCGCATCTATACCGAGGAGTTTGCCTACAACGATCGCGATCAGCTCGTCTTGAGCACAGACAACGCAGGCAGGACGACGAAGTTCGACGTGGGCATGGATGGGCGCGTGAAGGAAATCGAGGATCGCGCCGGCATCAAAACCCTGCAGACGTTCACGATCCTCGGCGAGCAGGCGGTATCGACGGATCCGAACGATGTCGTGACGAAGTTTGATTACTCGTTGCAACGGCTTGTGAGCGGCGTGAGCGATACGGCGGAGAACAAGCAAAAGACGGAGTACGACGCGATGGGGCGCGTGACCAAAGTCATTCTGCCGAGCAACGCGCAAAGCACGTTTGGCGATTTCGATGCCCTGAATGCGCCACAAACCATGACCCTGCCGCGCGGCATCCAGATCCAGGCGCGCTACAACGCGGAAGGATTGATGACGAACCGCGTGATCACCGGCGCTGGTCCTGCCCGCAATGAAAGCTACGTCTATGACGGATTGCAGCGCCTCAAGCGCGTCAGCGATCCGTCCGGTTCGGTGGAGTTCACGTTCGACAAGATGGGCTACAAGAAATCGTTCGCGCATCACTACACGTTTGCAGTTCCAGGCAGCGGACCGGCGAGCATGGATGCGGTGGTGACGCAGATGGCGAACGCCGGCGGCTTCCGATCGAACGTGGTCTATCCGCAGAATGCGATCCGGCTTAACAACGTTCGCGACAACGTCGGCCGATTGACGGCACTCACGCCTGACAGCGGGGAACCCATCATTCGCGAAACTGAGTTTCTCGGCGACACCCTGGTGAAAAAACGCGAGTTGGGCGCGGGCCGGGTGCTGCAGATCAACGAGTTCGATTCTTTAAAACGCGTTGTTGCACGGCGCTATGTAGACGCAGCGGGCCGCACGCTGGCCGATGTCCGCTACGCATATGATCCCAATGGCGCGCAACTGGCGCGGCAGTTCATGCATCGCGGCGGCCGCGCGGATTTCTTCGCCTATGACGAAGGCTATCGCGTCAGGCGCGCTGACATCGGGGTTCGCCCGGCGTTGTCGGGGGCCAATGCAAATCGCACCATTCCGGGCTTTTCGGTTCCTTCAGGCGTGACGGGTTCCTGGGCAGCCGGCGAGTACGCCCGTGAGATGAGCTACAACACGACCGACGTGCTTCAGGGCATCAGCACGTTGAACCCTGACGGATTGACGCTTCCTCCGATGGCGGCGTCGTTTGGAGTGCCGGATTCGATGCTGTTTGTGCCAACGATTGACGGCTTCGCTCGAGGGCGCGATGAGGCGGGCAACATCACAACGACGCGTCTGTGGGTGCGGATCCCGGGCAGCACGCAACCCGTCGAGGTCACTGCGACGAATACGTTCAATGCGTTGAACCAGCTGGTGAAGATCAGCCGCGATGACGGCGTGGTGATCGACAACGAATTCGGTCCGTCAGGCTTGCGCATTCGCCGCAAGGTCAGCGGGTCCGCGTCGCGTTGTGTACCATCCGACGTGGCGTTCATTTATGATGGCGGCAACCTGATCGAGGAGCGCGACCTTCTGAACGATGGCGCTGTCACTGGCCGGTATTTCTACGGTGACGAAGGCGATGAATTGATCGCGGGCGACATCGCGTTGAGTGGAACGAACCTTGTCCGCCATTATTTCCTGAGTGACGTGGTGCGCTCTGTTCTCGGCGTCACAGATGCGGCGGGCAACCTCGTTGAACGCGTGATCTATGACGCGTGGGGCCAGCCGGCGATCGAGGCGGCCGATAATGCGGCGCCTCAGATTTCGCGCATTCTGTTCGAGACCAATTCGCTGCTGGTGGAATTCACTGAAGCCGTCCTCCCCGGTTTCAATGGCAACGATTCCATGACCAACCTTGTGACGTCCCTCGTCAGCGCCAGCGGCATCTTTGAAGTGCGTTCAGGCGGCAATGCCGTCGCTGGAACCGTGGTTTTCGAAGAGAACCTTGCAGGCCGCTCGTTTGGCAGCGCCTTCCGCTTCGTGCCTGCACAGGCGATCACTGGTGCCATCCAGTTCACGTTGAATGCCGGAACGATTCAGGATGAAGCAAACAATACCAACCTCGCTGTCAGCCTGAACCTGAACCTGGTTCCAGGAGTGATCTTCACGGGAGCGCCTGCAGGAAGCACGGCGGCTGCGATGCTCGCGCGCAGTTCGGTGAATTCGCCATTCCTGTTCCACGGGCAGGTGTTCGATTACGACAGCGGCCTGGTTTATTGCCGCGCGCGCTTCTATGACCCCGCAACAGGCATGTTCCTCTCGCGCGACCCGAGCGGCTACGTCGATGGCGTGAACCAATACGCAGGTTTTGCAAACAACCCCGTGAGCTTGCGCGACCCGACGGGACACGCGACGCCGGAAGGCATGGACAACGGCGATGAAGCCGGGAAGGAATCGACGCAGGAAAGCGGGCCAGCGGAATCCAATGGTTTCGTGGCAACCGTTCTCAACCTTGGAACGGGCGCCGCGAAAGGCTGGGATCTCCTGCACTCGGGCAACCCGGGATCACAGGGCGCGCTCGATGCCATGCGCGGAGCGGAACTCATCATCAACGACGTTCAGACGGCGAGTGCAGCGTTCGGCGTCATGCAATTGGGCATCAACGGTTCAATCGGACTCACGCGCCGCGCCGCGGGATTGGTGAACCAGTTCCGCAGTTCACCGCAGATCCCGTCAGCGGTGCGGGAGCATCTGATCAAGTCGGGGCTTACGCAGATTGAAATCGACGCGATCATCCCAGCGATGAAGAAGCACGGCATCACGCGCCTGAGCATTCGCAGTTTCGGGGACAAGCGCTTTGCGCGTCAGCTCGGCGTGAAGCAGGGCCTTCCACAAAAGCCGATTCATATCAAGGACAAGACAGGCGCTGATTCCACGATCACGCGCGATGGCGTCACTTACGTGTCGGACGCGGATATCCTGCATGTTGAAGTGAAGGGCCGCCCCGCGACGCTGAAGGAAATCCAGAAGTTCACGCAAACGGCGAACCGTAATTACACCAAGATGTGGAATCAGCGCAGCCGCGCAGCGACGGGAATGCCGGCAAACCCGCCGTTCCAGCATGGTTCGCACCTGAGCATGGCGCAGATGTACGACAAGAAGGGCAAGGTGAACGGCCAATACATGCGGGAAGTCGGGCATCCAGGCGAAAGCTTCACGATCCGCGCCGACTCAAAAGGCAATCTCACCGCCTTCGACACGCCGCATTGGATGACCCATCGCGACGTGGTGCGCATGGGCGGCATGCTGCGGAACAAACTCGACGCGGCGGGGACGCATGCGCTGAGCTTCCCGGGATCCACGGGCTGGCCTGGCCAGAGCTGGAGCAGCTTCCGCAAGGACTGGGTCGATGCCCAGCAAAGCATGTTCTTCGATCCTGTGACGCAGAGCATCGACACCAGCAAGATGCGGCGGTTCTTTCACGCGAAATAACATGAACTGCGCATTCAGTACTCCTTTGGTCCCATTGTCGCGCAAACCGGAAATGACACACTCGAGCCATTCCATGAGCATTCAGAAGCGAACGTGGCAATTCATCCTGGCGCATGCGGCGATGCAGTTTTCCGCTGCACTTGTATTCGCGCTTGTCAGCATCCTGTCCGTTCACGCCGCTGAGCCGCTCACGTCCCTCGATTACCGCATCGTTGGCAATTACCTCCGGGTGTCGCCCGCTGCGGTGGCGGTCCCGAAGGGCGTCGCGGGTTCAGTGATGGTTGAACTCGTCAATGCCGATGGCTCGGCCAAAACTCCTGACAACAGCATCACGCAGGGCGCCTATGTCGAAGCGACGCTGCGAGGGCCGTCCTTCCCTGCGCGCCGTCTTGTCGGCCAGTTGAATCAGGCGTTGCAACTGCCCGTGCTGAATCTCGTCGGCGAGTATCAGTTGGACAACATCCGGCTCGTCGACGCCACCACGGGCGCGGTTCGCATGGAAGGCATTCCTTCCAGCGTTCCTGTAAACGTCTTCGCGGAGCTGCTCGTGTCCACAGTGACATCGCGTCCGCTGACGCTGCAGGAAATCCAGGACAAGGGAATTGCAATTGACGAAGCAAACTTCCGCGCCGTCGAATTTGAAGTCGGGTTTGTCCTCGACGGCCAGACGTATCCGATCAAGTTCCCGGTCGTGACGCCTGACTTCAAGGGCAGCACCGAAGTGATTCCTGCCGCGGAATTGGAGCGCCGCCTCGTTGAGGCTCAGCGCATCAACGATCAACTCACGAGCCGCGAGAACGTCGCGCTGCCGCCCGAACTGGAGACCGCCGGTTTGAACCTGGTCGTGAAGGGTTGCAACTTCGAACTCGCGGAGCCCAGCTCGCCGCGGCTGCGACTCGACATTCCACCCATTCCGGCATTGATGGTGATTCCGGGCAACATTGGTTATCTCAACCAGTTTTTCAGCGTCCAGATTTTCACGGAGAACGCCGCGCCGCAGAACTCCGGCCTGAGCGTGCTCAACCTCCAGGCCAAGCTCGTGCTGCCGCCGGGCGCGGATCAGATTCCGGCTGAAGATTACGCAACGCCAGGCGACGATCCTTTGCGTTTCGCGCGAGTCGGCCCGAACAAGATCATTCAACCTGCGCAGGCAATCGTGCGCCCTGGCGCCGATGGCGTTGTGGGAACGGCCGACGACATCCTGCGCCTTTATCCGAAACAATCGGGACAGGCGGAGTTTCTTGTTGAAGGTTTGCGCGAAGGCTTGCACGTGATGAATCTGGAACTCACGGGCGAACTCGACGGCCTCGCGTCGGGCCTCGTTAAGATCAAGGGCGCGGCCGCAGGCTCAGTTCTCGTGCGGAATCCCAAATTCTCGCTGACGTTCACGCATCCGCGCACCGTGCGGACGGGCGAACCTTACGAAGCATTCGTGACCGTGCTGAACACGTCACAGGTCGAAGCCAACCTTGTCAGCGTTGCGCTGCCCAAGGGAAGTGTCAGTGGCGCCACGTTGCTGTCACCTGAACGCGTGGAACTCGGCAACATCAAGCCGGGTGAATCTGTCACGGCCCGCTACCAGCTCCGCGCCGAGCGCACGGGACAGATCCGTTTTTCGAATCTCACGACGGGCGATGACAGTGTCACGGGACGTTTTCGCCTGACGATGGGCGTGGACGAACGCGGTGTGGAGCTTTCACCCGACAGCATCGGCTATCCCGATTATGTGGACCAGCTTCCCGGCGAAGTCTTCTACGCCGCCAATCGGGTTCTTGGCCAGGCGCTCAGTGTTTACACGGCGCCGCTGTTGCCGCCGGGCGTGAAGCGCATTTCGTGGTCCACGATTCAGACGCGCGTGCTGGAACTGGCTGAAGCCGGTCAACGCGTCGCTTACGGCGAATCGCTCACCCGCGTGCTGCCGGATGTCGCATTGGATTGGCAGGGCGGACGCGTGTTCAACGAGGGCTTTGACCAAATCATCACAGGCACCGAAGCCGGCCAGCAATGGCGCGATGCCGTGTTCCATGCAATTCAAACCAACAACCCGATGAACGCCACCGCGTTGCTCGTGGAACGCGCCCGCGATTTCGCGGGGCGTGGTGAAGCATGGTTTTTTGCATCGGCGAATACTGATTCCGCAGCGCCGCGTTTTCGCAGGGACGATGACGTGGTGAATCTCGGCCGCCCGGGTCTTCCGCAATCCGGCGGTTATTCAGGGACGAACGGAAGCTGGCTTGTTCTCAAGCCGACCAATGGTGTCGTGCGTTGGGAAATCAATCGAACAACGCCGCAGGCTGATCTGGCCGTGGTGCGGCTGCGGGCTGATGGCACGGGCGAGCAGATTCGGTGGACGGTTGACAACCCGCCCGTCGGCAGTTGTCTGCGCTACAACGTTGGAGACACGTCACACGAGCTGAAGCTCGATCCAGAGTGCAATGGCTCGGTGAACCAGGTGATCGCAGGAACAGTCACTCCGATCAGCGAGTTGCCGCCCCAGCTGCTCATGGTTCGGCAGTTGCCGGAGATTGAATCGGTTCGCCCGAAGCCGAGCTGTCATGGCGCGGCTGCATGGAATTACGGGACTGTGCTGGGTGTGTTGTTCTCCAAGCCGATGACGCAGACCAACGTCAACATGCCGTCCGCCTACACGCTCGATAACGGCAACGCCGCGCAGGCCGTGCGCATTCAGCCGGGCGGCCGCGTCGCGCTGTTGAATCTGAAACAGGGAACAGGCGGAGTGCGTCCGCGCATCATGACCGTGAATGGCGTCGCAGATCCGCGCGGCAATTTGATGGTCAGCAATTCCCTGCCCATCAGCAATCTCATCACAGAGGGCGTGGCGGTGAACGGCATCGTCCTGCGCGCGGACGGCAGCCCTGCGGCCAATGTGCCCGTGACGTTGACGATGAACGATCTCTACAAGGATCCGTTCGATCGTTGTGATCAGGACGTGTCGAGCATCTCGCAGGTGTTCACGGATGAGACGGGGCGATTCACTTTCGACTTCATCCTCGCAGGCGTTCCTTACACGATTTCCGCGACTGACATGGGCGGGCTGAGCCAGGAAGCCATTGAACTCATCCTGCAGTCGTATCGCGGAAATTACTTCGATCGCGACCGCCTGCTGCTCCAGGCCGCGCACGCGCATATCGTCGCGACGCTGGGCGCCACAAATATCACGCAGGCTGTCGCACTGGCAGAGAGCCTTGATCGCGCCATCTGGAGCGATCGCATTGAATATCGCGAAGGCATGCAGGGACAGGAGATTGCGGTGGCCCTCAGATTCCGCGGACGCGGAACGGTCTCCGGCCGCGTCATTGCGGCAGACGGTGCAACCCCGGCGGCGCAGGCGGCGGTCAACCTGTTCCCCGACGGAAACTCGCGGGAATTGGGACGCGGCATTTTTGCCGACAGCAACGGGCGCTTCCAATTCAACGGCGTGCCTCTCGGACCGTTCACGGTTCAAGTCAAGACGGGCCTCGGACAGTTTCGCACGGTGGCCGGAATCCTGACGCAGGTTGGCGAAACAGCGGACCTCGTGATTCAATTGACGGCGCCCACGGTTGAACAAGTGGTTCGCACGACGGTTCGCGGCGTTGTGAACGAAGCCGACAACGTGACGCCGCATCAGAACGCGCAGGTGTTCATCCGGGGCGCTGACGGCGTGGTGGGCATCACCACGAGCGACGCCGAAGGCTTTTGGCAGCTGAGCGACATCCCGCTGGGCCGCTATCAGGTGTTCGCGATTTCCGAGGATGGCCGCCGGAAGGGAGAACGCGCGGGGGTGGACCTCGTCGCGGGTGGAGCGAACTACGTCAGTGTTGCGCTGCAGGGCACGGCGGTCGTCATGGGCCGTGTGGAGAACAGTTCAGGCCAGCCCGTCGCGCAGGCGCTGGTTGCGGGCGGCACTACATTGGTGCGAACCGATGCCAATGGTTTATTTACGCTCACAGGTGTTCCCATCGGCATCCGAAAAATCAGCGCCGGTCTCGAGGGCCATCTCGCGCCACAGAATTTCCCGCGTCTCGGCAGCTCCACACTGGAGGTGCTGCCTGGTGTGACGAACTTCGTTCTCGTCCGGCTTCGGCCAGCGGGCGTCATTGCGGGGCAGGTTCGCGATGCCCAGGGCACTCCGATCAGCGGCATCAACGTCGCCATTCCACAGGAGAAGGGATTCCTTTGGACGAAGGTCAACGACAACGGCTTTTTCAAGTTCATCAACATCCCGCCCGGCACCTACACGGTCAGCGCCCCCGCGCCGCCAGTGAAGAAGCCGATCGACGAGCTGCTTGAAAATCTGGATACAGCTTCTGAAGACGAAATCATGGCTGCGGTTGGCGAGGCGTTCGCGTTGTATGCGGGTGTCACTCCCGCCACCACGAACGTGAATCCTGGATCGTGGGGCTACACGAAAACAACCGTGCTGGCAGATGGCGACACGGCGGCGGCTGATGTGCGCTACTTTCCGGTCGGTTCAGTTGGCGGGATTGTGTTGAACGACCAGTCCGTTCCGATTGGCGCGCGCGTGCGATTGACTGGCATTGGACGGCTTGAGAACGGCGCACCGGGGATGACGATTGTTGGGGATCGGGACAGCGACGCTGCAACCGGCGAGTTTCTTTTCCAGAATCGTCTGATGGTGGGCGACTGGGGAATTCAAGTGGCATCGCCCTTCTACACCGTTGTGCTGTCAACGAGCGGCCGCACGACCGACCAGGACCTGAGCGTGACGAACCTCGTGATGAAGTTTCCGCCGCGTGGTGAAACACACGGGCGGCTTACAGGGCGCGTGATTTATCCCGATGGCACCGTTGCGGGCGCCGGCGTTGAAGTGACGACGTCCTTCGGTCCCGGCATCGTGAACACGACCGATACGAACGGTTTCTTCGACAACCAGATGCAGATTCCTGCGGGCGGCTACACGGTGACAGCTGTCGATCCACTTACGGGCTATCAGGGCCGTGTTTCAGCGCAGGTCGCGCCAGGCCGTACGAATTTCGTGGAAGTTCCCTTGCTCGGATTGGGCGACCTCAAGTTGACAGTGGTCCAGGCAAACGGGCAGCCCGCATCAGGCGCTTTTGTGAGCCTCTCCGGCGGAATCTTCCGCGAGAACCGCGACGGCCAGACCGGGACTAACGGCACATACGAAACGGGAAGCCTCATTCCGGGCTGGTACTCGTTGCTCGTGCGTTACACGACGGGCAGCACGACCCTGGAAAAACGGATTGGCATGTCGGTGACCAACGGGCAATTGACGAGCGCGACCCTGACGCTCGGCGGCACCGCAACCGTTCGTGGAACGTTCCGCCACCTGGCGGATGGATCGCCGATTGTGAGCGCGCGCATTGCGATTGGCAATGTCGCCAACGTGCCCACCGACGCAACGGGCGCTTTCGCCGCCACGGGTGTTCCACTCGGCACGTATCGCGTTGTGGCAACGGATCCAGTCACGGGCCGCTCGGCGGCAAGTTCGGTCACGCTGAGCTTCGTGGATCAGCTCGCGGTGGTGAACCTCACGGAACAACCGCTGGGCGAGATCCGCGGCCAGATTTTCGAAGCCGGTACGGCGCAGCCCGTTGTTGGAACCGAAGTCCGTTTGCAGCCGCGCGATGGCCTTTCGCTTCAACGCAGCGTCACCACCGGTCAGGACGGCGGCTTCTCCTTCCCCGGCCTCACGCCCGGAAGTTACAGCTTGTCCGCCCAGGTGCAGAATCCAAGCCGCGGCGTTCACCAGGTCGTCACATTGCCGGACTCGGCGCCGACGCTGACCGTGAATCTCACCCTCCCGGCGAAGGAGCCGACGGGCCAGTTGCTCGTGCGGGTCGTCCGCCCCGACGGCGTGACGCCAGCTTCAAATGTCCAGGTCATCGCCTCGGCTTTCGGCGGAGGCGTGAAGGACGTCGATCCCAATGGCGAAGCATTCTTTGACAATTTGAAAATCGGCGGAGTGACCGTGCGGGCTTCCGCATTGAACCCGGCGGAGACGTTCAACGCCGGCATCTCAAACATCACGCTGACTGCCTCGGTCCCAAGCAACTCAATCACGGTTCGCCTGAACGGCGTTGGCACTGCAACAGGCCAGGTGTTTAACAGCAGCGGTCTGGTGCCCGTGCCGTTCGCGCTCTTGCGTGTAGAGTTCTTAAGCGCGCCGTTTCAAAACCAGAAGCGCGGCAATCTTGTCGCCGACGCAGAAGGCAAATTTGTCATTCCAAACATTCCCGTCGGCCAGTTTCGAATCGTGGCCGAAAGCCAGTCTCTTTCGGCCAGCACCAACGGCATCATCACAGCCCACAACACCACAAACGACAGCCGTCTGACGCTCGCGCCGAGCGGCATCGTGATTGGCAGAATTGTGCGCGCCGATGGAGCCACAGCCGTTCCCACCAACCTGGTCGTACTGAAGTTCAATACGTTGAGCAGCGCGGCGGGTGTGTCCGTCGTCGCGACGGATTTCGACGGAAGGTTTGGGTTCACCAACGTTCCGATGGGCAGCTTCACCATCGATGCGAGCTCGCTTCGCTTCAACGGTTTGATTCATGAAGGCGGGCTGCTCGCCACCAACGGCCAGATCGCCGACATGGGCACCCTGTGGCTGGATGAGGATTATCCGATCGTGACGAACCTCAACCCTGTGGCCACGGCGGCCGGTGTCCCCATCAACACTGCAGTGGACATCACCTTCAACGAAGCCCTCCTTGCGGAGAGCGTGAATGGCAACACGAACGGCATTTACCTCCGCGGCCCCACCAACATTGTCCGCGCGACCGTGACACTCGTTGCGCATTCTCAAGATGGCGAGCCTCGCGTGATCCGGCTGATGCCAAACCAGCCGCTTCGCAGCATGACCACGTATGAACTGGCAATCATCAGCGGGGAACGCCGCGATGCGCTCGGCATGTTGATAGCCACGGGGCCGACCGACCTCGTGGGCCGTTACACGCCGTCGCTTTTTGTGAGTTCGTTCACCACGCGGGACGACGATCCGCCGTTGCTGGTTTCCATGTTCCCGACAAACGGAATGGTTCAGGTTGAACCGCTCGCTGCGTTGCGGGTGACGTTCAACGAACCGCTGCGGAGTTCGGACATCCATTTCTCGTTGAGCGACGTGAACGGTAATATTCCGGGCACCGCCAATCTCAGCGCTGACGGCAAGATCCTTGCGTTTGCGCCCGCGGCGCCGCTGTTGCCAAACCGCACCTACAGCCTGGTGATCAGCAATCTCATTGACCTTGCCGGCAACCGCTTTGCCGCCGAGCCACTCACCGCCACGTTCGCAACGCTC
Organism: Verrucomicrobiia bacterium; assembly: GCA_035629175.1. NCBI lineage: Bacteria > Pseudomonadati > Verrucomicrobiota > Verrucomicrobiia > Verrucomicrobiia bacterium. The sequence goes on from DASPIL010000071.1 coordinate 28,472, forward strand.
GACACTCATGGGCCGGCGATTGCGACGTTGAAGTTGAACGGCTCGCCAGTTGCAGGCGCCACGGTTCCAATCGAAGCCGTGCTGGCCGAGCCAGAATCGGGAGTCACCGTTCGTTTCTTCAAGGAACTCGAACCCATTTCGTTCGCGGCGACCGCCCCCTACATCGGCAGTGTCGAGCTGCCAACCAATGGCCTCATCCGTCTTCAAGCGATTGCAACGGACGCCTTCGGAAATGACGGAGAAATCCGCCAGCTCGAAGTGGAAGTCGTTCCGAACCTTGCACCCACGGTCACCCTTGTGCGCATCGATCCGACGAACGGTCTTGTCGGAACGAGCAAGGAATTCAAATTTGCGCTGAGCGCGAGCGACGACAACGCTGTGACGAATGTGACGCTGGTTGGTGTGGGTGCGATTCAGACCGTTCGCCAGTTCGGCAGCGGCGCGCTGACAAATTTGACCTTCACCGTGCCCGCAACCAATCTCGCGGGCGCACCGCTTCAGTTCCATGCGCAGGCGACCGATTCATCGGGCGCCAAGTCGGAGGAGGTCATGCTGGATTACACACTGCATGACGCGACGACGCCGGCATTCAGCATCTTAAGCCCGATTTCCGGGCAAGTCGTGGATCCCACGCAGCCGCTCAGTTTTGTGCTGGGTCTTCGAGACAACAGCAGCAACCTGCGAATCAAGGTTCAACTCAGCAGTCTTGTCAGCATGGCGTTCGAGACGAACATCGCAATTGTGGCGAACGCGCTGCAGACGAACACGCTGCAGCTCGGGCTGACAAACGTTCTGCAGAACGGCGGCTCGATTCAGGCGCAGTTCTGGGCAACGGACGACTCGAGCAACGTTGTGTCGCACGTCGTTATCTTCAAGGTGCCTGACGTCACTGCGCCGCGTTTGACGAGCATTGACCCAACCAACGGCGCCCCTGCGGTATCGCTCTGGGTGCAGCCCGAATGGAATTTCAGCGAAACCGTTCGCCTCCAGGTTCCCGGCACGAATGTGCTGACAATCACCAATAACTTTGGGGACGCCATTCCGTACGTCGTCGACGTGAACTCATCACAGCTGCAGATCGAACCTGCGGCGGCGTTGCGACCGGGGGCGTACTTTACGAACGTGCTGTTTGCAGGCGTGACGGACACTACGACCAATGCGCTCCGGGATGCCAATGGCCTGCCTGTCCCAGCAGAAGGCTGGCGCTCTGTATTCCGAACCGCGGGGATTCTTGAACAATGGCCCACGAACGGCACGAAGCTGGTGGCCGGCCAGCGCGCCGTGGCTCATGTCCGATATGAACGTGGCATGGCTGCGACGTACTGGGGTTTCCGCTTTGGCACGAACGCCCAGGCGGCAGTCAATGTGAACCAGAACGCAACCAATGTGGCTGTTCAGCTGACCGTTCCAACCCATCACGGTCCCATGGAATTCAGCGTGCGAATAGCGAACGTGGCATCCTTCGCGCGCAGTTGGAACCAGGAGCCCGTCGCACTGGAGATTCGACCGCGTGAGGCCGATGACGATGGCGACGGCTGGCTGAATGGGTTCGAGTCCGATCGCGGCATGAACGCGTTCATTGCGGACGCGGATGCAAATGACTTCGACAGTGACGGGCTGACAAACGGGCAGGAACGCGGGTTGGGCACCGATCCCGCGCGGCCTGACAGCGACAATGACGGACTGACGGATGGCGCGGAAATCGTTGGCGGAACCAATCCGTTGAATCCTGACTCGGACGAGGATGGATTGTGGGACGGTGTCGACCCGCTGCCATTGTTTGCGACGACGGGGATCGTTTTCAACATCGAGCCGAACATCACGCTCACTGAGGGTGAATTCACGAACGTGTTGTTCACGGTCAGTTCGTCCAACGCGCCGCTCGTGTCGGTAAGCTTCGGCGGCTCGAATAGCGCGCCAATCTTCGCGTCGATCAACGGCGTGACATTCACAAACAGCGCGACGAACGGATTTGCCGCCGGGACGGTCGCGTTGAAGCCGCTGCTTGCGGACGCGGGGACATACCAGTTGACGCTCAAGGCGACGGGCCTGGGGGGAACGAACGCGGAGTCGGGCTTCACGAACATCACAGTGACGGTCCTCGACAATCCGTCGTTCCCTGTAACGCGCTGGAAAGCTCCTGTGAATGGCCTCTTCTCAGACACGAACCGCTGGACCGATGGCCTGCCGTCCGTGTCAAAGCCGGGAATCATCGACGTCGATGGCGATTACACGGTCACGTTGAATAATGACAGCACGGTGGGCGAACTGGTGTTCGGCGCGCAGAGCGGAACGCAAACGTTCCGCATCAGTGGACGAACCTTGACGGTGAATGGGTCGCTTCAAGTGCGGGGCAGCGGCGTGGTTTCGCTTGAGAGCGGCGGCGGCCTCGGCGGACCCGGTGTGATCGCGATTGCCAGCCGGTTCAACTGGCTGGGCGGCTCGATGCATAACAACGGCATCACAACGATTGCGGCGGGCGGCCAGATGATGATCACAACGTCTGACTGGAAGCAGTTGGTGGCGCGAACCGTTCAAAACGCGGGAACGATTATCTTTGCGGCAGCTGCCGGAATCACAATCGGGGGTGAAGCCACGATCAACAACTCAGGAACCATTGAGATCCTGACAGACACCGAGATTGGAAACGCGGTGGGCGGCTGGGCGACGAGTTCGTACGTCAACAACACGGGCACAATCCGCAAGAGCGCGGGCATCGGAACGTTCCATCTTGGCACCACGTTCAACAACCATGGCGCCCTCGTGATTCAGAGCGGGGCGTTCCAGGCAGGGATTGCGGGCACGAGCGGCGGCACATTCAATATTTCGCCGGGCACGCAAATGCGCTGGTCAGGCGGCAACCATGTGCTGGGATCGACCGCGCGCGTGCAGGGCAACGGCTCGGCTGTGTTTGCCGGCGGAACGGTGACCATTCACGGCACGTTTGACATCGCGGGCAGTCTCGATGCGAATGGCGGCACAGCCTCATTTGCCGCGGGTGCGAATGTCTCACCGTTGCAGGCCGTGGCGATCACCTCGGCCAACAACTCCGGCCTGGCCTTCAACACGGGCGCGGAGATTCAAATCGGCAGCCTGACCGTGGGAAATTCGCTCAGCGGTTCGGACACCATTGTGGTGTCGCAGGCAATGACATGGACCCAGGGCTCGATCTCCGGAACCGGCGTTATGCGTGTGTTAACGAATGCCACGCTCACAGTCTCGGGCAGCTCGCCGAAGGGCATTTATCAATCCACCTTCCGAAACGAAGGTGAAGCGGACTGGTTTGCGACCTCAGGCTTGAACGTTGGAAACAATGGTGTGTTCGAGAATTCCGGGTACCTGGAATTCCACACCAATGCGACGTTCTTCAACACGGTCGGCGGATGGGCAACCGCCGCCACAGTCAAGAACAGTGGAACCATTCGCAAGACGGGCGGCAGCGGCTCCGTTCTCCTCGACGCCACATTCTTCAATGACGGCGTTGTCTCAGTCGAAGCGGGCACATTCGACACGCAGCTTGGTGGCATCAGCACCGGCGCATTCTATCTAACGAACGGCGCCACTCTGCGCTGGTCGGGAGGCGCGCACGCACTGACACCCTCGGCCATTGTCTCGGGCGAAGGTTCAGTGGTGTTCGCAAACGGCAGTGTGACGAACCTTGGCGTCTTTAATGTCACGGGTTCCGTCACCGCGAGTTCCGGCATCGGCGTGTTCGGCCCGGGCGCCGTCGTTGCTCCGATCAGCCACGCGATGGTTAGCTCCACGTCGGGCCGGCTCGAGTTCAGTTCAGGAAACGACATCATCATCACGAACCTGGCTTTGTCGGGGAACCTGCGCGGCTCTGACAACGTTACCATTGCCAGCCACTTGCAGTGGAGCACGGGCACAATGGACGGGACAGGCACGACGCTGGTTCCTGCCAGCGCCTTCCTCACGATCAGTGGCAACAGCTCGAAGTCCTTGATCCAGCGCAAGCTGATCAATGTAGGAGAAGGCGTGTGGTCAGGCACAGGAAACTGGACCATTGGCGGCGCGGCCGAATTCAGGAACGTGGGGGTATTTGAAGTCGAGAACGATGACACTACATCGACAGCGATCGGGGGATGGGCGACTGAGGGTTACATTGTGAACCTTGGACGATTCGTCAAGACGGCGGGCACAGGAACATCCGAGTTCAACCAGACGTTCCGCAATGATGGCATCGTTGAAGTTCTGACGGGTACGCTGCGCTTGGACTCGGGCGCAACGAATTCGGGCGCTTTCCTGGTGGCGAGCAACTCGACCCTGCAATTCGCAAGCGGCGTGCACGTGCTGAACAGTCTCGCATCGGTGACCGGCGATGGCCGCCTGTTGCTGAACGGTAATCACACACTGCACGTCGACGGCGCCTTTGATATCGCAACTGAACTGAACGCGGGCTCGCTGGTCTTCAACAATCCGCGTCCGCCGCTTGCACGGTATTTTCGATTCAACGGCGGCGAGATCATCGGCAACGGCGACGTGACGTTCACGGGTGAATTTCTTTGGCAATCGGGAACGATGCGCGGGACCGGCAAGACGATCATGGCCCCGAACAGCCGGCTGCGCCTCGCTGCAGGCTCCAATCGATTCCTCAATCGAACCCTCATCAATCGGGGTGAGATGACGCTCACGAACGGCGTGAACCTGCTGTTCGGAAACGGCACGCTTAGGAATGATTTCGACGGGGTCATCAACATCCCGGAGAGCGGCAGCTTCACTTGGAATTCCGGCGTCAACCTGGTTGAGAATTTTGGCACGATCAACAAGGGCGGCTCGGGAGCGCTTTCGTTTGGCAGCCTGCCTGTAAACAACAGCGGCGCGATCCATGTGAACGGCGGTACTGCGACGTTCGGCGGCAATGGCATTAACAGCGGCACGATCGATGTCGCTGAAGGCGCCAGCGTCACGTTTAGTTCGAACCATGGCCACGCGGCGGGTTCCCTCCTTGGCGGCGCCGGCAACTTCATATTCTCGAGCGGAACGCATGATATCCTCGGGACGTTCCTGCCGCAGAACACGGCCGCGTTCAACGGCGGAACGGTGACGATCCGCAATACGATGCCGGGTTCAATGTCACTCAACATCGGTGGCGGCACCGTGCGAATCAACGCGAACCAAGTGATCCGCAACATGATCCTGGCCAGCTCCGGATCGCTGGAAGGCAGTGGCGACGTGACGCTGACGAACAGCCTCGTATGGGCGGGAGGCTTCATGTCGGGCACTGGCCGCACGATCGTGCCGGCGGGCGTGACGCTGATGGTGACAGCCGCGAACGCGAAATACCTGCAGCGGCGCCTCGACAATTCGGGAACCATCTTGGTGCCGGAAAACACAACCTTGTATTGCAGTGCAGGGACATTGAACAACCTGCCAGGTGCGGCAATGCAGGTGCAGAACGGATTGACCTTTACCCTGAACAATGCCGCCAGCGCGCTGCACAATCATGGCGTGATCACGAAGACGGGCACTAACACGCTGGCGTTTGGGCTGACACTGAACAACCTTGGAATTGTCGATGTCCAGTCGGGCAGCGTGAACATCAGCAGCACGGGCACGAACTCGGGTTCAATCCTGGTCCGTTCAAATGTCCTTGCGACCCTGAGCGCGAGCGTGACCCACAACGCAGGCTCATATCTCGGTGGCGATGGAGAAATCCGGTTCACTGGCGGCACGCACAACCTGCTTGGCGCTTTCGAGCCGCTGGGTCCTCTCAGCTTCCGCGGCGGCACTGTGACTGTTCATGAACCCATCCAACCGCAGGGCGTGCTGTTGATCACGAATTCCGCATCCGTGTTCTTCAATGCGCCGCAGACGTTCGGTGCCGCGTGGGTTTACGCGAGCGAGTTCGGCGGGTCGGGCGTGGTGACCTTCACAAACGAACTCGTGTGGGATGCCGGGAACATGAGCGGCTCGGGCCGCACTGTCGTTGCCTCCAATGCGGTTCTTAACGTCCGCGCTGGAAGCACGAAATACATCAGCCGCGTTCTGGAAAACAGCGGAACGTTCAATCTTGGGAGTGAACGGATCTGGTTCCAGAACGGGGTCCTGAACAATCGGGGCGTGGTGAACGCAGAGGGTGGCGACCTGCGTCAGAACACGGGATCCACCAACGCCATCAACAATGTTGGCACATGGAAGAAAACCGGCACGAACGTTTTCGAAGTGCGCACGGTGTTCTTTAATAATACGGGCACGGTGAATATCGAAAGCGGGTCATTCAACATGGATCACGGCGGCACGAACTCCGGTTCCTGGAATGTCACGACAAACGCGATGCTTACGATGACTGGAAACAGCAACGTCCGTTACGCGATGGTTCCAGGCACCGCCTTCAGTGGACGGGGCAGCGTCGTGTTCTCTGGTTCGGGAGTGTTCCAGTGGCTGGCCGGCGTCAACTTCGGGACGCTGCAGGTTACGTTCAGCAATTCAGGTGCGATGCAGGGTGCGGTTGAATTGTCGAACGAACCGGGCGGCTCCATCACGTTCACACGGACAACCACATTCCCGGGTTCACTCCGGATTGGAGGGACCCTGACGATCGCGGCGCCGGATGTGACGCTGACCATCAACGGCAACCTGACCCTGGAGCCCGGCAGCTTCCTCAACAACCCGGGCCAGGTGCGTGTGCTGGGGAACTATTTTGGCGACGGCTCGAACATCGCGGGCAACGCACCCGTGAAGATCGGCGCGATGCTGCCTTCGATCCTGACCCTGACCGCGGTGAAGCCGGGCGCGCCTGCGGTGGTGCCGAACGGCTTTGGAATTGTGACTGCGCCTCAAGTCGAAGTTCGTTTGCGATGGACGGGTCCGGCGGGCATGCAGTTCGCAGTCGAAGCCAGCACGGATTTCACACAGTGGAATACCGCGAACGCGGAGATCGTTGAACTGGCGCCGGGCCAATTCGAGGCACGTGTGCAGGTTCCAGCAGGTTCCCGCGCGTTCTTCCGGACCCGGCTGCAGTGACAGTTCGCGAGTTGCCTGTTGTGATCGCGTTTTCTCGAGTGAGGTGCGCCTCTTACAAGGCCGTTATCCTTGAACCGTTAAAGATTAACCGCGCTGCCGGGTTTGCCGGACAGCGCGGTTGATGTGAAAACCGAAGCCGCGATTAGCGGACGTTCTTGCGGCGGAAAGCCAGTGCCAACGCACCGAGTCCGAGCAGTGTTCCAGTGGCGGGTTCCGGAACAACGGCTGCCCAGGTTGTTCCGAGCCGGATTTCGTCGAAGTCAGCGGATACAGCCGGGAAGCCGCCGCCAAGATTGCCAACGAAGGGGCGAATGCCGGTCAATGCCGTGAGTTCAAACCCGCTGGTTGACAGGTAAGCGGCTCCCGCCGCGCCTTCGCTGGTGACGTTCGCCGGATCGACCCAGAGGGAAACGGTTTCGAATCCGTCCGGATTCCAGTCAATACGCCCGATCAGCAAGTGGGTCACGTCCACTCCCATTGCAACCGGACTGGTTGCGTTTTGGATCAGGCCCGCGGGATTCTGATTGTTCATCAGCAGCGCGATATTGCCGCCGCTATTGCCGGCGGCCGCGCCGATCTGCCCGACGGCGAACCTCTCGGTGGTGCCGTTGAAAAATGCGAAGTTAATTGTTCGCAAGCTGTCGATGTTCTTCGCCATCAACAGGCTGAAGTATGTGGTGCCGGAATCGATCGTCTGGCCGCCAAAATTGCGGCCGACGTTTTGATTCACGTTGTTCCCGCTGGCGTCCAGGGTCAGCTTGTTGCCGCCGCCGTTCACGTAACCAATGGTGTTGTAGGTCAGGCCCGGGGAAGTCACGGTCCTCCATTCGGGTGCGCCACCGTTGTTGGCCGCGCCCCAATTGGCTCCGGCAGCATTCGCGCCGCCATCGCCGTTCAGGTTCCACCCAGTGCCACCGTTCAGCGTCGAGGCGTTGGGGACCTGAGTTCCGGCACCGTAATCAAACGATTCAGACATTGAGCCTGAAAGGGCTGCTCCACTGACGGAGTGGCCCGCTGCGATGAGCGCCAAGGCGCTCGTGATCAAGCACGCGCTTGAACGACGTGAGACCGACGTTTTGGTTTGGATTGGGTTCTGATTCATGAATTCCTTCCTAAAAAATAGGTTGGGTTTGTGGGCACGAACAACGGACATTCCATTGTTTCGGGGGGTCATCGGCGTGCTTTGTACCCCTTGTTGCCTATGAGTGTCAATTCGGTACCATTGCGGACACGCCGTTCGGCGACGGGGGGGAAATCATTGCGGAGCCCCGACGTGCAGTCGGTTTAGGCCTAATAGATCGCCTGCTGCGTTCGGATCCGTGCAGCGGGTCCTCTCATGCAGAATCACACCCCTGGCAGTTCGTTGTGAAGCCGATTCGTCTTGATCGGCTTTGATGCAACCCTGATCCTTCTATGCCGTTCGAAGACCACTCTTCTTCATGCATAACTGTCGCATCAGGGCGGTCGCGTTTCTGTTCACCGCGCTCCTTGCTCTATCTTTTCGCCACAGCGCCTGCGGACAAGCGTTGGATGTCCTTTCAATCACGCCAGTTCCCCTCAGTATCCTGAGCGTCGGCATTCACCCGGATCGCAGCCTGATCGTTGCCGGGCCTTTCACGGCAGTGAATGGAAACCCGCGGCGCGGACTGGCACGAATCAGTTTTTCGCCTCCGTTTTATTCTCTCGATTACCAATTCAATGCGAGTTCAGCTTACAGTGGGTTGACTCACCCTCAATGCATTGCCTTCCAGCACGATGGGAGATTTCTTGTGGGTGGGACGTTTACCAATCTCACAGGACATTATTTCCGGCATCACATCGCACGGTTCCATGTTGACGGTTCGATCGATGTCTCGTTTTCCGCACAAACTGATACCAACGTGGGTGCCATTGTGGTTCAACCTGATGGGGACATTCTTATTGGTGGCGGCTTCACCAACGTGTCAGGCGCCTCGCGACTTCACATTGCCCGGCTGAAACCTGACGGAAGTGTGGATGAATTCTTTAATGCCAGCCCGAATGGCGCCGTCCACACTATCGTCCTGGAAGAAGGCGGAACGATTCTCATTGGCGGTGAGTTCACCATGATCGGCGAAGTGTCCCGGCAGAAAATCGCCCGGATCAATTCCGATGGCAGTCTTAACTTGGACTTCAATCCTAATGCAGCTGGAGCCGTCACGTGCATCGCTGTTCAGGCTGACGGAAAACTGCTGGTCGGCGGGGAATTCAGTGGAATCGCGGGAGCGCTGCGGCAAGGAATCGCCCGACTGAACCCCGATGGTTCCCTCGATGAAACGTTCGATCCCGCAGCCAACGGCAACGTGTATTCAATCGCAGTTCAGGCAGACGGCGCGATCCTGCTGGGTGGAAGCTTCAGTGAAATCGGATCGCAAGTCAGGTCGAACATGGCGCGTCTGCGCATGTCTGGTGAAGTGGACGAATTCAATGCCAGTGCGATCAGTGTCGTTCATTCGGTGCAGTTGCTCGGAGACGGAAAGGTGCTGGCCGGTGGCAAATTCACACAGATCAATGGTCTCCCACGGCTGGCGCTTGCACTATTCATCAACACGTCGGGCGCAACGCAGAATCTGAGCAGGACCGGCACGACGGTGACGTGGATGCGGGGCGGTACGGCGCCAGAATTATCCCAGTGCCGCTTTGATTACTCCCTGAACGGTCTGGATTGGACGGAACTGCCGACACCTGGGCGCATAGAAGGCGGGTGGCAGTTGGAGGAAGTAACCGTTCCGACCAATGCGACGATCCGGGCTCGGGGGACCGTGACAGGGGCGTTCCGAAACGGTTCCGGCTGGTTTGTGGAGCAAGCCCTTGGACCGCCGGCTTTTTCATTTGAGCCCAGCGATGTGGTCGTGGCGGGATTCAATGAGGGATTCAATATGTCCGCAGTTGCCGCAACGCAGGAGCCGGTATCGTATTCATGGTTGCGAGACGGAGTCGTCATCGCGGGAGCTACGCAGGCTTTGTACGGCACGGTCATTACGAACAGCACCCGTTATCAGGTGGTTATCAGCAATGCACTTGGAGTCGTGACCAGCCGCGTTGCCCGGGCCTGGTTCCTGGGACCGGATTCGTTCGTCAGTCATCCCACTGCCAATGGTTATGTTGCGGGTCAACTTCCAGATGCCAGCGTGATCACTGTGGGAAAGCCTCTTCTCGCGCGGCACCTCACAAACGGAGGCTTTCGCGCCGCGGCCGGAAGCATGGGGCGGGCGGTCGTGGTCCTGCCTGACAGGAGCGTGATTGTTGGCGGGAGCTTCACCAACACGGCCGGGAAACCGGCCACAAATCTGGAGAGGATTAGAAGTGACGGAACTCCGGATCCCTCATTCAAGGGGTTCGCCAACAAAGAGGTTCATGCGCTTGCGGTTCAATCCGACGGAAAAATCATTGTTGGTGGAACGTTCACCAATCTTTCCGAAGCGCCGCGGTTGCGCCTCGGCCGGATTCATCCGGACGGCACGATCGACCTGTCGTTCCTGGGGCAGGTGAACGGTCCTGTCGATGCCGTAGCGATCCAGCCCGACGGCAAGGTGCTCATTGGGGGCGCCTTCGATTCCGTGAACAACACGCCGCGATCCCGCCTGGCGCGATTGAGTTCGAACGGAGACATCGATCCCAGCTTCGCGGTCTCGGTGGTGGTCGGATCCTCGGTTCTCTGTCTTGCCGTCCAGCCGGATGGAAAAATTGTGCTTGGCGGAGACTTCCTGCTGGTTGGCGGGTTTTCGCGGCGAAACATGGCGAGGCTGAATTCGGACGGGTCACTGGACCGCAGCTTCAATCTTCATGCGAACGCTCCGGTACAAACGCTGGCGCTTCAAACCGACGGCGGCATTCTGCTGGGCGGGTTTTTTGATTCCATCAGCGGCGCTGCCCGCGCGGGCATTGCCCGGGCGACTGCGGATGGCAGCTTGGACCCTGATTTTCGCCCGGTGATTTCGGGATCCTTGAGCAGCGTGTATTCGGTTGTTTTACAGGATGACGGACGGGTGCTCCTGGCAGGCACGTTTTCCAAGCTTCGCGAGGCAACGCGTTCCGGGATCGGCCGGCTTTATAACACGGCGGAAGCGGTTCAGCATTTGGTTTACACGAACTCGACCATCACATGGAACCGTTCCGGCGCCGCTCCAGAGATCATGTCAGCCCGTTTTGAATACTCGTTCAACGGTGTCGATTGGAATGAACTTCCCGTTCCGGCGCGGTTTGAAGGGGGATGGCAACTGGCGGAAGCCGAAGTTCCTGCTGGTGCCACCTTGCGCGCAACGGGCCACTCGAGCGGCGGATACTTTAGCGGCTCGCAATTCCTGATGGAATCCAGCCTGGGGCCGCCGGTGATGCTTCCGCAGGATTCCATCCAGGCTCTTGATTTTGGCCAGACAAAGGTGCTCACGGCTGAAGTCATCGGAACGGGTCCTTTCACGTACCGATGGTTTCAGGACGGTGTGCTCCTGGATGGAAAAACCAATTCGTGGATCTCGATTTTCGTCCCGGGCACCTACGAGGTGGAGGTGACCAGCCTCGTTGGCGGCATTCGCAAACCCTTCGTGGTCGCGCGGTACGGAGCGGATTCAGCATTCAACGCCACTGCGGACGGCATTGTTTCCACGATCGTTCTCCAGCCGGATGGCAAAGTTTTGGTGGCGGGGGGATTCACCAATTCGCCTGGGCGAGGCATCGCTCGATTGAATCGCGATGGTTCTGTTGATCCGACGTTCTCTTCAAGCGTCAGCAACGGAGTGATCGGGGCGATGGCCTTGCAGGCGGATGGAAAGATCGTGGTGGGAGGAACCTTCAGCCGGCTCGGAGGTGAACCACGTTACCTTCTCGGAAGGCTTCATCCCGACGGCAGCCTTGATACAGCGTTCCATCCCAATCTCCTTTTCCAAACGCCTGACGAAGTGGTGCGATGTCTCGCCATCCAGCCCGATGGAAAGATACTGGTCGGAGGAAGGTTTGATCGGGTGGATAACCTGCCGCGCGCGGGCATTGCGGGGTTGAATGCCGACGGCATCGTGGACCAGGACTTCGTTCCGCCCAATCACCCGTGGCAATATCCTCAATGGGGCTTCATGGCTATTCTCATTGAGCCTTGGGCAGCGTGATCGCCGTCGGGGATTTGCCGCAATGGGAAGGCGCGAATCTTCTCCAGCGTCGTTTGGCTATGCGATTGAATTCCAACGGTTCATTCAACCAGGAATTACTCGTGATCCCATCATTCGTGCCCGGGTTTGTTCCGGAATGTGGCGCCTTGCTGCCTGACAGAAAATATTTGCTGGGCTCGGTGCCGGGTGTTGGTTATGGGCTTTCGCGATGGCACGCGGATGGCAATCGGGACACCAACTTTAACGTCTCTGCCGATTCGGTGATCCTCTGCTCAGCCGTGCAGGCAGATGGAAAAATCATCGTTGGCGGATATTTCAAAACGATCAATGGAGTCGCCCGCGACTCGCTGGCACGGTTGCACCCGGATGGAACTGTGGATTGGACGTTCACTCTCAGCCCGACAAATTCAGGCGCCGTTCACGCCCTGGCAATCGAACCGGACGGAAGATTGATGGCGGGCGGCAGCTTCAGCCGAATCGCCGGAGTCAATCGCCCTCGCCTTGCACGGCTGAATCATATCCAACCGGGATCGCAGACGCTTTCGTGGGATGGATCTGATGTTTGGTGGAATCGTTCCGGATCCGTCCAGGAACTGAACGCGGCGGGGCTCGAAGGCTCTGTCGACGGCGTCACGTGGGTCCAGTTGGGCGACGCGGAGCGAACCGAAACCGATTGGCGTTGGGATGGAACCACCACGGCCCCGAATGCGTTGCTTCGTGCGCGGGGCAGGATTGGAAACGGAAAATCCTCGTGGCTGTTGGAAAGCGTGGTGCCGACAGGTCCGGTTTCGGAAATCTCGCTCTCAGCCATTGCGGGCGCGCCTGAATCCAGCGGTGACTTTGCCTTCGGCGTGCACGGCAGCTTCGGCCACGTCGCCGTCATCGAAGTGTCCACGAACTTGCTTCATTGGGCGCCCCTCGGGACGAACCGAATTTCCACGCAGCCGTTTATCTTCAAAGACCCGTTCGCGACCCAGGCGATTCGATACTACCGTGCGCGGGTGTGGGCCAATTGATGTGGCGCGCGGGCGTTGTCTCGCGACGGCCACCTGTAGTCCCGATTTCAGCTTAAGCCGAGTTTCTTGAAGCGGCTGTTCACTTCCTTGAAATGGAAATCCAGGGAACAGAGCTTCTCCAGCTCGCCCTTCTTGAAATGCTGTGACACAGCAGGATCTGCCTGCAGCTGCTTCAGGAAATCAGCGTCGTCGCGCCCGGCGTGTTTCACTTCCCACGTTTTCATCGCCGCATCCTGAACCAACTTGTAAGCCTGCTCGCGGGTCAGACCTTTCCGGATGAGCGCCAGCAGCACGGTCTGGCTGTTCCACATGCCGAGGCTCAGTCCAAGGTTGCGCTTCATGTTTTCGGGATAAACCGCCAGACCATCCATCATCCGCGTCAGCAGGCCGAACATGTAATCGAGGAGCGTGCACGAATCGGGAAAGATGATGCGCTCGACGGAACTGTGGCTGATGTCGCGCTCGTGCCAAAGCGCGACGTTTTCGAGCGACGCCAGCGCGTTCCCGCGGAGTACGCGGGCAAGGCCAGTCAGGCGTTCCCACGTGATGGGATTCCGCTTGTGCGGCATCGCGCTCGATCCCTTCTGTCCTTTCGTGAAAGGCTCTTCCGCTTCCAAAACCTCGGTGCGCTGCAGATGCCGAAACTCAACCGCCCAGCGTTCGATGCTGGCCCCAACCAATGCCATTGTCATTTGAAACTCAGCATGAATATCCCGCTGTACGACTTGCGTGGCAATCGGGGCAGGGCGCAAGCCCAGTTTTTTGCAGACGTGGGCTTCGACACGCGGTGACAAATGCGCGCTCGTGCCAACGGCTCCGGAAATTTTGCCGACGGAAACTGTTTCGCGCACACGCACGAGCCGTTCAAGCGCGCGCGTGAATTCATCGTGCATCAACGCGAGCTTCAAGCCAAAGGTTGTAGGCTCCGCGTGAATGCCATGGCTGCGCCCGATGCAGGGAGTGAACTTGTGTTCCTTCGCGCGCTTCGCAATCGACTTCAACGCCACTTTCACGTCTGCGATCAGGACGTCGGCCGATTGCTGCATCTGCACGGCGTAGCAGGTGTCGCCGACATCGCTGCTCGTGAGACCAAAGTGAAACCAGCGGCTGGCGCGGTGATTGATCTTTTCAGCGACTGCTGTTGTAAAACCAATGACGTCATGGTTCAGCGTCTTTTCCAGTTCCTTCTGGCGCGCAACAAGTCCGTTCAAGTCAGCAAACCAAGCATTGCACCCCTCCGTGATCTTTGCGAAATCCGCCTGGGGCACGATGCCTTCCTTCACAAGCGCCTCGCTGGCGAGCAACTCAATTTCGAGCCAGAGGCGCAGCTTGTTTTCATCGGTCCAGATCGCCCGCATCTCGGGGCGCGAATAACGCGTAATCATGCGGGCGAAAGGTAGTGTCGAAGCCTGGCCTGTGAAAGCGGAAAGCGACTTGGCCGTTGATGCAGGCGCAGCTGGACACGTTCTTGAACAAATCCCGTTTGCCTACGGAACAGTAGAAGAATCGAAAACCACGAAACACACTAATTACACGAAACCCGCAGGCAATTTGCGAAAACTGGCGCAATTCGCGTGAACCCGTTTTTCCCCTTCCCATTCGGTTGCGGCTCTGCCGCGCTGTGTTCTCCGGGTTTCCCGTTCCTGCCTGGCCCGGAACCGTGCAACACATTCTGCCTTTCGCGCTTGTCCGAGACGGGGACACTCCCCTTGCGGAGATTTTTGTTCGCGATGAAGGGCTGATTCCGTAATTGTAAACGCAGGTATGGCCGCATCGGAAATCCCATGCACCGTTTCAGTGATCGTGGCGACGGCCCTGGTTTCCATCCAGGGTTTTCGCCAGCCGTATTTCTCAGATCGATATCTGTTTTCCGTGCGCGAGATCCTCGCCGGCAAGGAATGGCATCGGATGATTACCGCGGCGTTTCTTCATGCGGACGCCGCGCACCTGATCTTGAACATGGTCACGCTGTATTTATTTGGCAGCCTGATCGAACAGCACCTCGGACCCGCCCGCTTCCTGGCCATCTATTTCGCTGCGGTCATTGGCGGGAACCTGCTGCCGCTGTGGATGCATCGACAGCATGAGTACCGGGCTTATGGCGCGTCGGGGGGCGTATGCGGGCTGGTGTTCGCGTTCATTCTGCTCTTTCCGGGAGCGAGCCTGTCTCTCTTCATGCTGCCGATCTGGATCCCTGGATGGCTCTACGGGTTGCTGTATTTGGGAGGGTCGATTTATGCCATGCGACGACAACTTGGAAACATAGGGCACGAGGCCCACATCGGAGGGGCCCTCGCCGGATTGTGGATCACGGCTGCCATGCAACGTTCGGCTGTTCAGGAAAACAGGATGCTATTTGCGGCGCTGTCGGCGGTTGGCGTCGTGTTGATTTTGTACCTGTTGCGCAACCCGTTGATGCTGCCCTTGGAAGCGTTCCGCCGCACTTCCAGTTCTCCACTCACTCGGAAGCCGTCCAAGCCGCAGAAGGAGTCGGCCGAGGTGGATGCGATTCTGGATAAGATTTCCCGCGAAGGCATTCATAGCCTGACCGCGGAGGAACAGGCCATCCTGAACGGCGTTTCGAAGAAGATCCGCAGCCGGGCGGAGTCGCGCAGACCTCAGTCGGATCTGATCATCTGATCCTTCGCAGCAATTGCGGCGTCAGCTACCAGGTTTTGATGACAAGACGCCAGCGCTGGTTCCGTTGACATTCGTGTCAGGGCCGCGAGCCTCAGATGGATGGAACCAATTAACTGCTTCTCGGCCCGGCTGGGAAGTGTCCGCTGGACAGTGCTCCTGTCCAACCCGTAAATCAAATCAATGAAGTGTCGTCCTCTCTACCCGTGGGCGTGGCGTTCAATCCAGCTCGTCATTGGCGCGTGCGTGTTTGTCATCGTTGGAACAGTCCTGCCGGCTTCCGGCCAGACGCCCGCCAATCCGCCGCGCGAACGGCTGTTGATGGATTCCGGCTGGCGCTTTTTCCTGGGGAACGAGTGGGGAATCGCCCAGAACCTTTCCAAGGCGGGAACGGGGAGCGGTCCGGCCAGCGCTTCGTTCAGTGATGCAAGCTGGCGTGTGGTGAATCTGCCGCACGATTGGGCCGTGGAATTGCCGTTCAACATCAACGCCGACAGCGCCCATGGATTCAAGGCGCTCGGACGCGGTTTTGATTCGAACAGCGTCGCGTGGTATCGCCGGACCTTCGTCCTTCCCGAACAGGACCAGCACAAGCGCATCTGGATCGAATTCGACGGCGTTTTTCGCGACAGCGAGGTATTCGTGAACGGATGGTTCGTAGGCCGGCACGAAAGCGGCTACAGCAGCTTCCGTTACGACATCACGGATGTGATCCATGCTGGCGGACCAAACCTGGTTGCGGTGAAAGTCGACGCGTCGCAATTCGAAGGCTGGTTCTACGAAGGCGCAGGTATCTATCGACACGTCTGGCTCGTGAAGACAGGCCCTGTCGCAATCGCGCCTGACGGCATTTTTGTGCGCTCGCAGTTTCCCGGAAACCGCCCGGGACCCGAAGCCGAGGTCGTCGTTCAAACGCTCGTTCACAATTCGACGACGAACAGCGCCAACGTCGCCGTGGTGCATGAAATCGTAAATCCTGCAGGCCAATCCGTCGCTCGCATCGAACAGTCCGGCCCCGTTCGGGGGAAGGCGGATTTGGAATTGAACGGCACCGCGAAGGTGACGCAGCCGCAGCTTTGGTCGCCCGAGAAACCTGATCTGTATCGCCTCATCACCACCGTTCACGAAGGAGGCCAGCGGATCGATCGGAAGGAAACAGTCTTTGGCATTCGCACCATCGCGATGGATCCCAACCGGGGTTTCATCCTCAATGGCGAGCCTTACGTGATCAAGGGGACCTGCAATCATCAGGACCACGCAGGAGTGGGCACGGCGATGCCCGATGAATTGCACTATTTTCGAGTGTCGCGCCTGAAGGAAATGGGAAGCAACGCCTATCGCACGTCGCACAATCCGCCCACGCCTGAATTGCTCGAGGCGTGTGACAGGTTGGGGATGCTCGTGATGGATGAGAATCGCCTGCTGGGTGCGGATGCGAAGCATATGGGCGAATTGGAGCGGCTCGTGAGACGCGATCGTAATCATCCGTCGGTGGTCTTCTGGTGCATCGCGAACGAGGAGTTCACAGTGCAGAGTTCGCTGTCAGGCGCGCGGGCGGCGGCTGCGATGCAGGAACTGGTTTTGCGCCTTGATCCGACCCGGCCCGTGACGTACGCCGCGCCGCAAGGAAACGACTTCTGGGGAATCAACAGCGTGATCCAGGTACGCGGGTGGAATTATCATCTGGCCAAGGGCATGGACCAGTATCATGCCGAGCATCCGCAGCAACCGAACATCGGCACGGAACAGGGAAGCACGGTCAGCACGCGCGGTATTTACGTGAATGATCCCGCGCGCGGTTACGTGAGCGCCTACGATACAAACGTGACGTCGTGGTCGAACACTGCCGAGCAATGGTGGAGCTACTTCGCAGCGCGGCCCTGGCTCTCGGGCGGGTTCGTGTGGACGGGATTTGATTATCGAGGCGAGCCGACGCCGTATCACTGGCCGTGCATTAATTCGCATTTCGGCATCTTCGACCTGTGCGGTTTTCCCAAGGACAACTTCTATTATTACCAATCCTGGTGGAGCGACAAAACCGTGCTGCATCTGCTGCCGCATTGGAACTGGCAGGGCAGGGAGGGAAGCGAAATCGAGGTGAGGGCTTTGAGCAACTGCGATTCGGTGGAGCTGTTCCTCAACGGTCAAAGCCTCGGGACGAAGAGCGTTGCCCGCAATTCCCACGCTGCATGGCTCGTGAAGTATGCCCCGGGAACGCTATCGGCCAAGGGCTATCGTGACGGCAAGGTGGTTGCCGAAACGAAGCGGGAAACAACGGGACAGGCAGCGGCGTTGCGCTTGCACCCGCACAAACCTGCGTTGAAGGCAGACAACGAGGATATCGCGGTAATCACGGTTTCCCTGCACGATGGCGAGGGACGCGTGATTCCCACAGGGAATCGCCCGGTGCAGTTCGATCTTTCGGGGCCTGGAAAAATTCTCGGTGCCGGCAACGGCGATCCGAGTTCTCACGAGCCCGACGTCTTCATCCCGCGGCAGCCGATCACCACAAGGCCAATTGGTGGCTGGCGGATGGCTCCCGTTGCGGATCCCTACCAGGCAAACATTCCCGAGATGCAAATCGCTGTGAACGATTCCAGCTGGCAGCGAGTGGATGTCACGCAAGAGTCAGGACCGCTGGGGCAAAACAGCAAGGCAGCCTTTCGGGCGCGTTTCACCCTCTCGCATCAGGACATGGAGAAGGCAAGCATTGAACTCTGTTTCGGAATGATTGATGAAGAGGGATTCGTTTACGTGAATGGGCAGAAGGTTGGCGAATCGCGCGATTGGCGCGCAGCTCCGGTCTTCGATATCAAACGCTTCGTAAAAGCAGGCGAAAACACGGTGGCAGTCGCGCTTGCAAACTGGACGGGGAGCGGCGGCGTCAACAAGGGCGCCTGGGTTGCCTTGCGCGACGACGTCATTCCAGTGCAGTGGGAACGCAGCGTGTTCAATGGCCTCGCGCAGATCATTGTTCAGGCGGGCAGCGAATCGGGTGAGATCACATTGACCGCGCGTGCCGGGGAGTTGCGTCCAGCGGTCCTGAAGCTGCCGGTTCAACGCGGAACCCCGCGTCCTGGTGTAGCCGCCAACTAAAAAAGGACATGCTTTTGCTCGGATGCCGGGAATGGCCACACCCAGTCCTTGTTGAAAGTCCAGCGGTTGGGAACATCCAAGGCTCGATTTCTGCGGCCGCAACAGCTGTGGATTGAGCGGGCTTGAATGCTTTGCTCCAAAGTCCCACAGTCTGGCCGCATTGAGACATCGTCTGCTACATGCGCCTTGAACCCCAACCGGCAAAGCCCGCAGCAGCAGCCACAGCGTTCCGAAGCGAATCGACGCCACGCCTGGGCTATGTGCCATCGCTCGACGGCATCAGGGGCGTCGCGGTACTGCTGGTGGTGTTCTCGCACGTTCGATGGATCGACGACACCTTTTCCGGGGTGGCCGTAAACACGTTCTTCGTGCTCAGCGGATTCCTGATCACCGCCCTGCTCACCGAGGAATGGAATCAAAACGGTTCGATCAGCCTGCGCAGATTCTATCTGCGGCGCGCGCTACGATTGCTGCCTGCGCTAATTGCCATGCTGATGGTTTTTGTGCTGCTCGGCGCGTTTTCCGATATTTCCCGCCGTTTCAGCGCGCTGGGAGCGGACGCGCTGCACGCCCTGTTTTACTGGACCAATTGGGCGCAGATTTCGCATTACAGCCGTCACAACCCGTTCAACCACACATGGTCCCTCGCCATCGAAGAACAGTTTTATCTGCTGTGGCCGCTTGTGCTCGGCCTGTTCCTGAAGAAAACCACGCGATCCTCGGCGCTCTCCTGGATATTTCTGCTGTGCTTTCTCGCGATGGTTTTGCGCGTGATTGTCATTCAAATGGACCCGACCTCGCTGAAGCTGCTGCGCCGCGCCAACCTCGGTCTCGACACGCGCGCCGATTCCCTTTTGCTCGGCAGCCTGGGAGGCCTCGCGTTTTCATCAGGACTGATGCCGATCCAAGCGTGGGTTCGTCGAATGCTTGGCTTCGCTTCGTGGGTCTCAATGGCTGGACTTTGCTCGCTCGTTTGGTTTGATTGGTTTCGGAATCCGGAACTGCTCGCGTACGGGTGGTTTGTTGCATCGGCGCTGGCGTTGGTCGTTATTTGTCATCTTGCGCTCGCTCAACGCACTGCGCTGCATCGGCGGGTGCATTCTGACACTGCCCCAGATCACGGGTTCAGCAACTCATCCCAATGATCGTTGTAGCGGGCTTCCATGAGGGAGCCGAGATGGCGCATGCCTAAAGGGGTCCAACTTTGTCCGGGACGTTTGAATCGGCACTGTCTCTTGCGACACGCGGATTCAACTGGGCCGGAACCGAT